>JBEKKU010000089.1:0-9285 GCA_050010575.1 Thermacetogeniaceae bacterium
AGTAGGGGGGAAGAGCCATGGGATACGTGCCCAATCCTCCCCGGGTGGTTCGGGAGATGCTGGAATCCATGGGATTACAGGGCATCGACGACCTCTTCGCCGATATACCCGATGCTCTGCGGCTTAAACGGGAACTGAACATGGATGAGCCCCGCTCAGAGCAGGAGTTGCGCCGGGAACTGGAAGCGCTCGCCTCCAGGAACACCGCCGTCGATAACCGGCCCTGCTTTTTGGGCGCCGGGGCATACGACCACTACATACCTGCTGTTGTCGAACAGATGCTGCTGCGTTCGGAGTTTTACACCGCCTACACGCCTTACCAGCCGGAACTCAGCCAGGGGATCCTGCAAGCGATCTTTGAATACCAGACCATGATCTGCAATCTGACCGGGATGGATCTCGCCAACGCCTCCATGTACGATGGGGGAAGCGCTCTGGCAGAGGCCTGCTCGCTGGCCTGCGACGCTACCCGCCGCAGGGTGGTGCTGGTCCCTGATACCGTCAACCACCGCTACCTTGATGTTACCCGGACCTATGCCGCTGGGGGCAAGATGGATGTCGTCGTCATCCCGGGAAGAGATGGGATTGCCGACTCCACCGCTATCACCTCGCTGGTGGACAGTCAGACAGCTGCGGTGGTTGTTCAGAGCCCCAACTTCTATGGCCACCTGGAAACCGGCCTCCCGGTAATCGAGCAGTCAGTTCACGGCCAGAAGGGCCTCCTGGTCATGTCGGTCGATCCGATCTCGCTGGGGCTTCTGAAGCCTCCCGGGTCCTGGGGAGCGGATATTGCCGTCGGAGAAGGCCAGTCCCTGGGCAATCCGCTCAGTTTCGGCGGCCCTGGCCTCGGCATCTTCGCCGCCTCGGAGAAGCTGATACGCAAGGTACCGGGCCGGTTGGTGGGCCAGACCGTGGACCTGGACGGCCAGCGGGCGTTTGTGCTCACCCTGCAGGCCCGTGAGCAGCACATCCGGCGGGAGAAAGCCAGCTCCAACATCTGCTCCAATGAGGCCCTCTGCGCCCTGGCCGCCGCCATCTACCTATCGGTAGTCGGCCGGGAGGGATTGAAGGAGATCGCTGTACGCTGCCACCAGTTGGCCTGCTATGCCAAGAATGAATTGCAGAAAGCAGGCCTCAGCCTGAAGTACCCGCAGCCCTTCTTCAGGGAATTTGCGGTGGCGATCGGGGACCCCGCTGCTGCCAACCGTGCCCTTTTAGACGAGGGGATCATCGGGGGCTACGAATTGGACGGAGCTTTGCTGCTGGCCTTTACCGAAAAACGCACCCGGGCGGAGATCGACCGGCTCGTCTCCGTGTTAGGCGGGTTTCGAAGCTCCCGGGTATTGCACCCAGAGGGCGCCCGGGTGGGGCAGGCAGCATGCCTGACGCAGGGAGGGTTCGACGATGAGCAAGCTGATCTTTGAAAAGAGTGTGCCGGGGGCCCGGGCCTTCTCGCTGACCCGGTGCGACGCGACCGGGGATGGCGCCATCCCGGACGCCTTCCTGCGCCAAGAGGACGCCCTGCTTCCAGAGGTCAGCGAGGTGGAGGTGGTGCGCCACTATACCGGGCTGTCCCAGCGGTCGTATGGAGTAGACAACGGCTTCTATCCCCTGGGATCCTGCACTATGAAGTACAACCCCAAGATCAATGAGTGGGCCGCCCGCCTGCCCGGCTTGGCGAGTATTCATCCCTACCAGGCGGAGGAAACGGTGCAGGGAGCCCTGGAGCTGATGTATGACCTGGATGGGATGCTCCGTGAGATCACCGGCATGGACCGCTTCACCCTCCAGCCTGCCGCCGGGGCGCATGGCGAGATGACCGGGGCGATGATCATCAAGGCCTACCATAATTACCGCCAGGAGGTACTGGGCGCGGGCCCGGCGCGGCGCACCAGGATGATCGTGCCGGACTCCGCCCATGGCACCAACCCGGCCACCGCCCACATGGCTGGCTTTGAAGTGATCGAGGTCAAGTCCAACGAGCGGGGGCTGGTGGACGTCGACGACCTGCGTTCGCTGATGAGCGATCAGATCGCCGGCCTGATGCTGACCAACCCCAACACCCTGGGGCTGTTCGAAGAGGAGATCCAGGGGATCGCCGAGGTGGTGCACGCTGCCGGTGGGCTTCTCTACTACGATGGCGCCAATGCCAATGCCATCATCGGGGTGGCGCGACCCGGAGATATGGGTTTCGATGTCTGCCACCTGAATCTGCACAAGACCTTCGCTACGCCCCACGGCGGTGGCGGGCCGGGATCCGGCCCTATCGGGGTCAAGGCCTTTCTGGCCGGCTTCCTCCCGGCACCCGTCGTCGTCAAAAGGGATGAGCGGTTTGCCTTCGACTATGATCGCCCCCTGTCCATCGGCAAGGTCCAATCCTTTTACGGCAACTTCGGGGTGATGGTCAAGGCCTACGCCTACCTCAAGACGCTGGGGAGCGCGGGGATCCGCCAGGTGGCCGAGAACGCCGTGCTCAACGCCAACTATATCCGCACCAGGCTCCGCGGCCACTACGATATTCCCTACGACCGGCTGTGCAAGCACGAGTTCGTGGCCTCGGCCAGGAAACAGAAGAAGGAGAACGGCGTGAGCGCCCTCGACGTGGCCAAGTCGCTGATCGACTACGGCTATCACCCACCGACGATCTACTTCCCGCTGATCGTGGAGGAGGCGATGATGATCGAGCCGACCGAGACGGAGACCAGGGAGCGCCTGGACGAGTTCGTCGAGGCCATGCTGGCTATTGCCCGGGAGGCCGAGGATCATCCGGAGCAGGTGAAGGACGCCCCCCGGAAGGCGGTCATCCGCCGGGTGGACGAGACTGGAGCAGCACGCAACCCGGTCCTGAAGTGGCAGGGGAAATAGAAAACCAGACACTCCACCGCTTGGGATTGAATACGTTCTGGTCAATGGAGAATTTGTTGTTGACAATGGCCGGGTTACTGGTAACAGGCCGGGCCGTATACTGACAGCCATGCAACGGTAGAGCAATTGAATGGTGTTCTCTGTTCCCACGGCTTTGCAGCTTAACAAATAATTAACAAAACGATAATTTACAAAACAGATTGTCCCAAGCGGCCAATCTGTGTTACAATACCTTTCAAATACAATTTCCAACCCTACATATAGCCAATTGGCGATGCCGGGGACCAGTAAGGCAGCCCTAAACTAGCAGAGAGTTGGCGGATGGTGCAAGCCAATAGCAGGGCGCCCGAATCCACCCCGAAGCCGACCCCGCAAACGGTGAAAACCGGCAAAGGGGTACGCAGGGCCACGTTACGGTCTGCTAGAGAGGGAGAAGGCAGATGCTCGTAAGGGTACGGGCGCGGCTGGAACCAATTTGGGTGGCAACGCGGGTATGGCCTCTCGTCCCAATCATGGGGACGAGAGGTTTTTGATTTAAAAAGGTGGTAATTATAGAGCTGCCAGGAGTGTGAGGAGGTAACAACTATGGAAGAAAGACAGTTCCTGATGCTGCCGGGCCCCACCCCGGTCCCGCCTAAGGTGCTGCAGGCCTTGGCCAGGCCGATGATCAACCACCGGGGCTCCGAGTTCAAGGGCCTGCTGGACGAGGCCGCCGAGGGCCTGAAAGAGGTTTTTTGTACCAGCCAGGAGGTGCTCATCCTGACCAGTGCCGGCACCGGCGCCATGGAGGCGGCGGTGAGCAACTTCGTGTCCCCGGGTGAGAAAGTATTGGTGGTATCCATCGGATCTTTTGGGGACCGCTTCGCCCAGATTGCCCAGCAATTCGGGGCTCGGGTCGATAAACTGGATTTTACCTGGGGCACGGCGGCTGACCCCGCGGCCCTGGCGGAGCGCCTTAGGGCGGACGTGAACGGGGAGATCAAAGCGGTCTTTGTCACCCATAATGAGACCTCCACCGGCGTCACCAATGATATCCCGGCCCTGCGGGCCGCGGTTGGTGGCCATCCGGCCCTGTTCATCGTGGATGCGGTCAGCAGCCTCGGGGCAATGCCGCTGGAGACCGATAACTGGAACCTGGATGTGGTGGTGGCCGGCTCCCAGAAGAGCTTCATGATCCCGCCCGGGCTCTCCTTCGTCTGTGTCAGCCCCAGGGCCTGGGAGGTGGCGGCCAAGTGCACCAACGCCCGCTTCTACTGGGATCTGGACAAGGCCCGCAAGATGGCGGCCAAAGGCCAGACCCCATTCACTCCGGCCATTCCCCAGGTGGCTGCCCTGGTGGAATCGCTGCGCATGATCAGGGCTGAGGGACTGCCGGGCATTTTTGCCCGCCATCGGCGGCTGCGGGAGATGACCCGGAGCGGTGTCCGGGCGATTGGCCTGGATCTGCTGGCCGCAGATACGGCGGCCTCGGCGGCGGTGACGGCGGTATTGGCGCCGGCCGGCCTGGAGGCCAACACCCTCCGGAAAGTGCTGCGCGACCGGTTCAACGTGGTGGTGGCCGGTGGGCAGGGCAAGCTGGACAACAAGATCTTCCGGATCGGACACCTGGGCTACGTCCACGAGCTGGAGATCATCGCCGTGCTGGCGGCCCTGGAAATGTCTCTTACTCTTTGCGGGCATCAGGTTGAGCTGGGCAGGGCCGCCCAGGCCGCCCAGACAGCCGTCCTGGCTGCATTGAACACTTAGGAGGTATTAATATGGAGACGGAGAAGGCATGTGCTGCCAACAATAACGTCCGGCCAAAGATCCTGGTCGGGGACAAGATCGTGGATGAGGCCCTGGAGATGCTGCGCCGGGAGGCGGATGTCGACGTCAAATTCGGTATCAGCCAGGATGATCTGCTACAGGTCATCGATCAGTACGACGCCCTGGTGGTCAGGAGCGTACCCCTGGTGACCGAGGATGTCCTGGCCCGGGGTAAGCGGCTGAAGGTGGTCGGGCGCGCCGGCAACGGCGTGGACAACATCGATGTAGAGGCGGCCACCCGCCACGGTGTGGTGGTGGTCAACACCCCGGACAGCAACAGCATCTCCGCCTGCGAGCAGACCATCGCCCTGATGCTGGCCGGGGCGCGCAACCTGCCCCAGGCTAATGCTACCCTGAAGGAGGGAGGCTGGGGCCGGAACCGCTTCATGGGCAACGAGCTTTACGGTAAGACTGTTGGCATCGTCGGCCTCGGAAGAATTGGAGCCCTGGTGGCCACCCGGCTCAAGGCCTTCGGCATGCGGGTGATCGCCTATGACCCTTACATCTCCATAGATCGCTTCAAGCGGTTCGGGGCGGAGCGTATGGAGACCCTCAACGACCTGGTGCGCCAGGCGGACTTCATCACCGTGCACACCCCCAAGACCGAGGAAACCATCGGCATGATCGGGGAGGAGCAGTTCCGGATCTCCGCCGAGCAGTTCCAGATCGCCAAGAAGGGTTTACGTGTGGTCAACTGCGCCCGGGGCGGTATCATCAATGAACAGGCGCTGGCTGAGGCCCTACGCCAGGGAATCGTGGCCAGCGCCTCCCTGGATGTATTCAGCAAGGAGCCTTGCGCCGGCAACCCGCTGCTGGAGTTCGATAACGTGGTGGTCACGCCCCACATCGGAGCGACCACCTACGAGGCCCAGCAACGGGTGGGCACCGATGTGGCCACCTTCGTGCTGGCCGCCCTGCGGGGCGAGATCGTGCCCAACACCGTGAACCTGCCCCGCCTGATGGGGGAGGAGATCGGCGGCCTGCGGCCGTACTTCGCCCTGGCGGAGTGCCTGGGCAGACTCTACTACCAGATAGAGAAAGTGCCTATCGAGCGGGTTGAACTCACCTACAGCGGGGAGATCGCCAATAAAGAGACGGGCATTATCACCCTCGCCTTTTTGAAAGGACTGCTTGCCCCCGTGATGGGCAAAAACGTGAACCTGGTCAATGCGTCCTGGCTAGCCGAGAACCGCGGAATCAAAGTTTTTGAGAAGCAGGAGGTCGAGGTGATCGACAAGGGTTACGTAAACCTGATGACCGCCTGCATCGCCCAAGACGGGCAGCAGATCAGCTTCGCCGGAACGGTGGCCTGGGACAATAGTCCCCATATTGTCAGAGTCAACCGTTACCGGATGGACGTCGTTCCCGCCCCGCACATGCTGTTTGTAGACCACATCGACCAGCCGGGGGTGATCGGGCCCTTTGCTTCGGTCCTCGGTAAGGCCGGTGTCAACATCGCCATGATGCAGGTTGGACGCCTCACCAGGGGCGAGGAGGCGCTGATGGTCTTGAGTATGGACTCCCCGGCGGATGAAGCCACCCTGGAGCAACTGCGCCGGATTAACGGCATTCTCAGCGTCAAGGTGGTATCTCTCAGCAGTTAATTAGATGTGATTGGGATCTGCCAGTATCAAACAACTGGTGACTCACCGGAGAAAGGGTGAACGAAGTTGCTGGACTTGAAGTTGATCCGTAACCATCCCGAAGCAGTCAAAGAAGCGCTCTCCAAGCGCAATAACCCTTTTGACCTGGACGAACTGCTGGCCTGGGACGAAGCCTATCGCAGCCGGCTGGGCGAGAGCGAGGGACTGAAGAGCCGCCGCAATACCCTTTCCGAGGAGATCGGGCGCCTGAAGTCCCAGAAGCTGGATGCTGCCTCTCAGATGCAGGATGTCAAGGAGATCTCCGCCCGGACCAAGGAGATCGACCAGGAGGTGGCCGATCTGGAGCAACGGATCAACCGGTCGCTGCTGCTGATCCCCAATATCCCCCACCAGTCCGTGCCAGTTGGCTCCGATGAGGGCGCCAACCTGGTGGTGCGGGTGGAGAGCGAGCCTCCCAAGTTCGACTTCGAGCCGCGCAACCACTGGGAGATCGGAGAGGCCCTGGATATACTGGATTTCGCCCGGGGTGTCAAGATCTCCGGGGCGCGGTTTACGGTGCTCAAGGGCAAGGGGGCGCAGTTGGAGCGGGCGATCACCAATTTCATGCTGGATCTGCACACCCGGGAGCAGGGCTACACGGAGATCTTCCCGCCGTTCCTGGTGAACCGGGCGACTATGACCGGCACCGGACAGCTTCCCAAGTTCGAGGAGGACCTGTTCCGCTGCGACCGGGAGGACCTGTTTCTGATCCCCACTGCCGAAGTGCCGGTGACCAACCTCTACCGGGAGGAGATCCTGCCTGGAGAATCCCTGCCGATCCTGCACACCGCCTATACCGCCTGCTTCCGGGCGGAAGCCGGGGCGGCCGGGCGGGACACCCGGGGACTGATCAGGCAGCACCAGTTCAATAAAGTGGAACTGGTCAAGTTCACTACTCCGGAGAGTTCCTACCTGGAACTGGAGCGTCTCACCGACGATGCCGAAGAGGTGCTGCGCCGGCTGGGCCTGGCCTACCAGGTGGTGGCTCTGTCTACCGGCGATCTGGGCTTTTCCGCCGCCAAGACCTACGACCTGGAGGTCTGGCTGCCCGGGGCCAACACCTACAGGGAGATCTCTTCCTGCAGCAATTTCGAGGACTTTCAGGCACGGCGGGCGAACATCCGCTACCGTCCGCGCCCAGAAGAGGGCACCCGCGGGGCGCGTCCCCGGTTCCTGCATACCCTGAACGGCTCCGGATTGGCTGTTGGCCGTACGCTGGTAGCCATCCTGGAAAACTACCAGCAGGCGGACGGCTCGGTGATCGTTCCCGAAGTCCTGCGGCCGTATTGCGGCTTCGAACGGATCGGCGGGGATTAGGGCGGATTGCCTGGACGCAGGCTCTGCAGGGCCTGATCTGCCTTGACAGGCGGGCGGCGGCTATGCTATACTGACGTCGCAGCGCCGGGTACCTGATGGTCGGAGTCGGGTACATCGTGCTGGTTTTGCCCTTTGGAGGGGTGTCCGAGTGGTTTAAGGAGGCGGTCTTGAAAACCGTTGAGCTTCACGGCTCCGTGGGTTCGAATCCTACCCCCTCCGCCACTAGAATAACAACATTGTGCGCCCGTAGCTCAATTGGATAGAGCAACAGACTACGGATCTGTAGGTTGGGGGTTCGAATCTCTCCGGGCGCACCATAATTTTATCCGATCGCTAACCACCACTAATACTCCCGCTTCTTTAAATCGGGAGATAAGCGGGAGCAGCTTCAGATGGGGTAAACCCCACCTGAACCAAGTTTCGCTTTATAGAGCTTAACAATACGGAGAGATGGCCGAGATGGCTGAAGGCGAGCGCCTGCTAAGCGTTTAAGCGGGTCTACACCTGCTTCGTGGGTTCGAATCCCACTCTCTCCGCCATTTTTATTTACATCAAGTTTACCGGCAAGCTTCAGAAGTTGATCAAGCAGCCTGCGCCCGTAGCTCAGCAGGATAGAGCAGCGGTTTCCTAAACCGCGTGTCGGCGGTTCGAGTCCGTCCGGGCGCACCAGATAAAAGATAAGCCCCGCATGAGTTTGCGGGGCTTTTTATATTATTGTTTAAAGGGCTTTCTTCAGCGTTACTTAAGGTAATGGTAATAGGATCGTAGTAACACCAGATCATGGTATAGGATGTGAGGAAATGAAAAGTATCAAGAAGTTGCTCATGATCACCCTGACTGTGGCCATCCTGGGGATTTTTTCCGTAGGTACGGCAATGGCGGACAGCTCGTCAACAAGGACTCCGCCGATCGCTTCTCTCTCACCTCAATCCCGGCAAGAGCTTGTGCTGAGCAACGCGCTAAGCATCGACGATGACGCGCTGACCACCAGCCTGAAGATGTTCTGCTCTATATGTAAGAAGGTTGCCGGACAGACAGATTTTGAATCAGACAAAGTAACGCAAAATATCTGCCTTGAAGAGTGATTGACAGCTTTGTAGAATATCCTTGACGGGCGCTTGCCTTACCGAAAGCTCCTTCCCCAGCGAGGGAGCTTTCGGTATTTGCATTTAGGCAGCCACATCCACCGCCTTCGCTGCTTTGGCTCCGCCGGCGAGGCCAACCCTCTCATGGCATGATTGTTGATACGACCGACCCTTTTATTTCTACAAATCTTTCTGGGCAACCGCGCACCATAGAAGGCTGATCCCCACAGGCGATGTGGGGCTTTTCGTTTTTAATCCAGGGGATGAATAAAAAAGGTGAGTTAGGCCTAAATCGGGCCCTGCGTAGCAGACTTTACCCCGGGTAAGAGGGGATGGGAAGACGCAAAAGCTCGCCCAGTGGGGGGTGGCGCCAGGGTTGGGAGCCTTCACAGTTGGAGAGTCTACGGCATGCGGATTGAAGCCGACCGGTTTACGCCTTGGTCTAGGGACCAAGTCATTGTTTTTCAAATACCATGTCGATAACGCCTTTATTAATGGAGACAAATGAGGTGCGAGTTATCTCCTCCTTACTCTCTAGATCGTAGATAATCGCATTTGTGAGCGGTATG
>JBEKKU010000090.1:0-9198 GCA_050010575.1 Thermacetogeniaceae bacterium
GAAGGTGATCACCGACTATTTGGAGATAGACGAATCAGGCATGGAGATAGCGTTGCAGCGGTCAAACGACAGCATTGCGCTGGTGGCCAACATTCCGGTCGTCAAGATGAAGCGCTTGCCTGCCAGTGCAGGCTGAGCACCGGGCAGGTATGGCTGAGGGGCCGTTGTCTGACCTGAGCTGCAAGGCGGCGGATAATCTGTAAGCGATCGACGATAGACTGAGTGAAAGCGTTGCTTTATAATGAGACCAGGTGCCTTAGAGAGAGGAAACTGGTCTATGTTCAGTCGTCGGCTAAGAAATCTTGATTACAACTTTCTGCTGGTGATCGGATTAATTCTGGTCATGAACCTGCTGGTTTTGAGCAGCGCCGCTGCTGCCACACATGAGGGCGCCCTGTATTACGTCAAGAGGCAGGCGCTCTGGATCGTGCTGGGCCTGATCGCGGCCGGTTTCATCACCTTTTCTTTCGACTACTCCAAACTGCACCAGTGGCACCACACCATCTACGGGGCCATGGTGGTCATGCTGGTAGCGGTACTGATTATCGGTCACGTTGCCAAGGGGGCGCAGCGCTCCATAGATTTCGGAGCTTTAGTGCTGCAGCCCTCGGAGTTTGCCAAGATCATGATCATTGTCTGCTTTGCCTCCTACCTGTCCAGGCGGCAGGGGGAGATGAAGCATTTGAAAGACCTGGTACCTTGTTTTCTGTATTTCACTGCACCCTTCGTGATGGTGTTCATCCAGCCGGATCTGGGCACATCCCTCGTCTTCATCGTCATCTTCTTTGGCATGTTGTACCTGGCGGGAGCGAGACCATCGCTGCTGTTAAAGATCCTCGGGGGGTGCCTGGGGGTGATTGCCCTGGCCCTGGCCCTGCACTTCTCCCCGCTGCACATGCCCCTGCCTTTGAAGGATTACCAGATGTCACGCCTGACGGTGTTTCTCGACCCTTACTCTGATCCTCAGGGGGATGGTTATCACATCATCCAGTCCCTGGTGGCCATCGGTTCCGGAGGGTTGTGGGGCAAGGGATTGTACCACGGGTCCCAGGTGCAATTGAACTTCCTGCCCGAGCACCATACGGACTTCATCTTCTCGGTGGTCGGTGAAGAACTCGGCTTCCTGGGGGCGGGCATCCTGTTGATCCTCTATTACAACCTGATCACCAGGACGCTGTCGATGGCTTTCAAATCCCGAGATAGCTTTGGAAGACTGATGATTGGCGGCATCATTTGCATGTGGCTGTTCCACGTCTTGGAAAATATCGGCATGACCGTCGGGATCATGCCGATCACCGGCATCCCGCTGCCCTTCATGAGCTACGGGGGCAGCTTCATGTTGGCCAATATGATCGCCGTGGGGCTGATCCTGAACATCTATCTGCGGCATGAGCTGATGCTATTCTGACGGAAATATTTTCCTCATATTTATCCCCCTGCGGCCATATATAAGAATTAGGAAATACTGGGGAGTGGTCGCTATGCTAAGGGGAGAAGCATTGGCAAGACGCTATCTCTACATGCTGCGCAGAGGCAGGGATCTGATCTACCGGCTGCTGGCAGCCCTGGTCATCTTCGTCCTGGCCTGGGTACTGGTACTGACCGGGGGAACGGTGGGGCAGTTGGCGCGCAGTGGGGTGGCCTATGTGTTGAACACCAATTACGAACTGAGCCGCTTCAACTGGTCCCCGGTCGTCGATCAGGTGAGTGTCTGGCTCGGCCTCAAGAGGGGATTGGACGTTAAGGTGGGAACCCCGATTCCCCAAGGGGGAGATGTAATTCAGCAACCGGGGCTCCCGGCCACCGGCCAACTGGCCAGGGGTTTTGGCTGGCAGAAGGGCAGCGACGGCTGGCCGCGGTTCTCGACAGGGGTGGAACTTGTGGTGGCCAAGGGCGCCGAGGTGCGGGCGGTGCTGCCCGGAAAGGTGAACCGGGTGGTCAAGGACCCGAATCTGGGAACGGTGGTGGTGGTCGACCATAACGACCAGTTGTCCAGCTTGTATGGCCGGTTAAGCGCAGTGGGGGTGCAGCCCGGTCAACAGGTAGAACAGGGACAGGTACTTGGCGCCACAGAGTCGACCTTCCTGCACTTTGAAATGAAGGACGGCGACCAATTGGTGGACCCGGTACAACGCCTGCAACAGAAGCAGACCTGACCCGAAGCCAGCAAAAAGCGCGGCTCGAGCCGTACAGTAGTTAACGCTGACGGCCGCGGCCGTTTTTTGCTGTGCGAGTGATTTGTTTTCTCCAAGAATGGTAAAATAGGGTGGTGGGTATACAAAAAATAGGGAGACCAGACCATGGAACAGTTCGTGCTCGACGACATCCTGTCACACCTGGAAAAACCGGCCCGCTATCTGGGCAGCGAGTGGAATACGGTTCACAAGGATTGGGATGGGGTGTCTGTGAGAATGGCCTTCGCCTTTCCCGACCTGTACGAGGTAGGGATGTCTCACCTCGGCCTGCAGATTCTCTACGGATTGGTCAATACCTACCCGGACTACCTGATGGAGAGGGTCTTCGCTCCAGCCCCGGATCTCGAAGCCGAACTGCGGCGGCGCGGCCTGCCCCTGTTCAGTCTGGAGTCGCACCGTCCACTCAGGGATTTTGATATCCTGGGCTTCACCCTGCAGTACGAATTGACCTTTACCAACATCCTGAATATGATCGACCTGGCTGGTATCAGCCTGCTGGCTAGCGAGCGCTCCGCTTTTGACCCCCTGGTGATCGCTGGCGGCCCCGTGGCTGCCAACCCGGAGCCCCTGGCGCCTTTCATCGACGCCTTCGTTATCGGGGAGGGGGAGGAGGTGCTGCCGGAGATACTGGCGGCGATCAGACAGATCAAGCAGGGCGACACCCGATGGGAGCGCGGCGATATCTTGGAGAAACTGGCTGGGATTCCCGGTGTCTACATCCCCTCCTGCTACAGCGTAGAATATAGTAGGGAGGGAAGGGTGCAAGGCTTCACCGGCCTGTGCCCCGATGCGCCAAGTCAGGTGCGGCGCAGACTGGTGCAGGACCTGGATGCTGTTTACTACCCCACGGCGCCCGTGGTGCCCCTGGTGGAGGCGGTGCACGAACGGGGAATGTTGGAGCTTTTCCGGGGCTGTACCCGGGGTTGCCGGTTCTGCCAGGCGGGAATGATCTACCGCCCGGTGCGGGAACGCCATGCTCGGAACCTGCAGCAGCAGGCCGGGGAGATCATTGCCAGCACCGGCTACGAGGAGCTTTCGCTGGTTTCTCTGAGCAGTTTGGATTACAGCGATCTGGACGGTTTGCTGCAACCCTTGCGGGACCGGTGCACCCGGTCCCGGACGGGAATCTCCCTGCCGTCCCTGCGGGTTGACTCCTTCAGTGTGGATGTTGCCCGGCAGTTGCCCGGGGGCCGGCGGACGAGTTTGACCCTGGCGCCGGAGGCGGGCACTCAGCGTCTGCGGGATGTGATCAACAAGGGGGTCACCGAGGCCGATCTCCTGGAGGCGGTGGCGGCTGCTGTAACAGCAGGTTGGTCAGCGATCAAGCTCTACTTTATGGTGGGGTTGCCCACCGAGGAACAGGCTGACCTGGAGGGGATCGGCGACCTGGTGCGCAAGGTGCGCCAGACCGGGCGCAGCGCCGCCAGGGGCAGGCACAAGCTGCGCATCTCGGTCAGTGCCTCATCCTTCGTTCCCAAGGCCCACACACCCTTTCAGTGGGAGGGGCAACTACCCCGGCCGTTGCTGGCGGAGCGGCATGCCTTCCTGCGGGACCTGGTACGAAACAGCGGCGCCGATTACCATTGGCACGACATCGGTACGAGTTTTCTAGAGGCGGTGCTGGCCAGGGGCGACCGCAGGCTGGCAGCTGTTTTGGTGGAAGCCTGGCGCCGGGGCTGCCGGTTTGATGGCTGGACGGAGCACTTTCATTTTGACCGGTGGCAGGAGAGTTTCCGGACGGTGGGGTTGGACCCGGAGTTCTATGCCGTGCGCAAGCTGGCTTACGATGAGGTGCTGCCCTGGGACCTGATCGATGCAGGCGTCGACAGGGAGTTCCTGATCCGGGAGCACCGGCGGGCCTTGGCCGGAGTGGCCACCCCCGATTGCCGCCGGGCTTCCTGCGAGGGTTGTGGGGTCTGCCCTGCCCTCGAGGTAGAACCGCGACTCGCTATAAAGGCGCCATCGAATTTGCTCAACAAGTTGACATAACTAATTTTAAAATTTGCAACCCCAAGAACTAGTTGAATTTACCGGGGGCATTTAAGAATTCTTTGGCAGAGGGCGAGATCAATGCCAGGATACAGGATTGAATACTCTAAAAAGAATAGCGCCAGGTGGCTATCACACCTGGAACTGGTCCGTACCTTTATTCGGGCGCTACGCCGTTCTGGGCTGCCGCTGGTCTTTAGCCAGGGCTTCAACCCCCATCCCAAGCTCTCCTATGGCCCCTCCCTGGGTGTTGGGGTGGCGGGTCTGCGGGAGTACCTGGACGTGGATCTGGTCACCGGCCTGCCGCTCTCAGAGGGTCTGTCAGCGATTGCGCAGCAGTTTCCCCCAGGCATCGAGATCAGGTGCCTGCTGGAGCTGCCACCATCGGCGCCCGGCATCGGTAAGATGGTCAACTGTGCCTGGTACCGCCTGGCCCTGCCGGCGGAACAGGACGTTGACACCTGGCAGCAGACTCTAGATCGGTTGGTGGGCGATGATCTTCCGATCTACTACAAGCGCCCCAAGGATGGCAAGCTGTTTGATGTCAGGTCTGCCTTGGCGGCTTGCCGCCTGGCCTCAGCACCGGATGGTCTGATCCTGGACCTGCTGGTGGAGCTCGGTGGCGAGACCGTGTCACTGCGCGGCCTGGTGGAGACGCTGTTTTCGCTGGCGGCCACGGCTGGCTGCTTCGAACCGGCCCGGGTTACCAGGATGGCGTTGTTGCACCATAACGGCGACTTCGTCAATCCTCTCGGCGAGCGGAAACAGCTCTGGGAGGCCTGATCTCTTCGAAATAAAGTGAAGGAAAGAAGACTATGCTAAAAGAGATATTAATTCAGGTGACCAAAGAAGAAACCAAGGTGGCGGTGCTGGAAAAGCGGCGCCTGGTAGAGGTCTACCTGGAACGCTCATTTCAGATGCGCCTGGCTGGCAACATCTATAAGGGAAGGATCGAAAACGTTTTGCCTGGCATGCAGGCGGCCTTTGTCAACATAGGCCTGGAGCGCAACGCCTTCCTTTATGTGGAGGATGTACACACAGTGCCCGGCAAGCATGAGAGCCTGCCGATCCAGAACCTGCTTCGGGAGGGTGAGGAAATCCTGGTGCAGGTGGTCAAGGAACCCTTCGGGACTAAGGGAGCGCGGGTGACCACCCAGCTAACCCTGCCAGGCCGTTACGTGGTGCTACTCCCAGACCTGGCCTGTATCGGGATCTCCCGCCGGATCACCTCCGAGCGAGAGCGGGAGCGTTTGAAAGGCCTGGCCGAGGAAGTGCGTATTCCGGGCAGCGGCTTGATCATACGCACTGTAGCCGAGGGGGTCAGCCGTGATGGACTGGCGGAAGATGTGGCCATGCTCAATGAGCTGTGGAAGCGGACCAAGGAGAAGACCGCCCGCTGCTCGGCCCCGGCCCTGCTGTACCAGGACCTGGAACTGGTTTCCTGGGTGCTGCGGGACCTGGTGGGAGAGGAGATCGACCGTCTGGTAGTCAATAACTCCGAGACCTATGACCGGATCCTGGAGTTATTGGGTTCTGATGCTCAGAGCTTTCGCCGCAAGGTGCAACTGATGGAGTCCGATCTCTGGGAAGAGTATGGCATCGATCAGGAGGTGACCCGGACGCTGCGTCCGAAGGTGTGGCTGCGCAGTGGAGGCTACCTGGTGATCGACGAAACCGAGGCCCTGACAGTGATCGACGTTAATACCGGGAAGTACACCGGGAGCAAGAATTTTGCCGACACCGTGTTTCGTACCAACCTGGAAGCAATTCCGGAGATAGTTCGCCAGGTGCGCCTCCGGAATCTGGGCGGCATTATTGTCGTAGATTTCATCGACATGGAGGTCGCAGAGCACCGGGCAGAAATTCTCAGGCGTTTGGAGGATGAACTGAAGCGGGATAAGACTAGAACCTACGTCCTCGGCCTGACTCACCTCGGGCTGGTGGAGATGACCAGAAAGAAGGTCAGGCCGAGCCTTAGCAGCCTATTGGAACGGCTCTGCCCGTACTGCGAAGGCAAGGGCCGGGTGCTCTCCGAAGAGACTGTGGGACTGAAAGCCTGCCAGGATCTCCGAGAGTTCTCCAAGACCAGCATTGCTCCTGCAGTCCTGGTGGAGGTCAACCCCGGTGTGGCCGCCTTTCTGATCGGTGGTGGGGGCAGCCACCTGCGGGCTCTGGAGCAGGAAATCGGGAAGCAGATCATTGTCAAGGGAAGCGAGGCATCGCATCTGGAGGACGTACAGATGCGGCCGTTGCACAGTCAGGAGGAGATCGCCACCCTGGCGGCGCCGGTACACCCGACGCTGATCCTCAAGTTGAAGATCGAGGAGGCCCATAGCTCGCACCCGACCAATGGAATCGCCCGGGTTCAGGGATTCGTCATCGACGTGGATGAAGGCGGCGCCCAGGTGGGCAAACTGGTCTACGTGGAGATCCTCAAGGTTTTCCGCACCTATGCCAAGGCCCGCATCCTCAGCATCCCCGGTACCCGCGAGCCATCCTTCGATGAATAACAAGTACTGGTTTTAACCGGGCAATGGGAGCGGCGCATTCTACCATCGATGCGTCGCCTCGAGCAGATATGATCAGCGGTGATGGGTAGGATTGCCTTGACAGGGCCTGTATCCAGGTGCTAAAATTGTGTGTGGCCTTTGTTCAGGCCAAGATACGCGTGGGGCGGGTATTCAAGCGCACCAATTTAGTGGCCCGTTGTTAGTGGTTAATCGTTGGAAAAGGGATGATCACTGCAAGCAGACCATCACGCAAGATCCAACGACTGATGACTGACTAACAGCGACTAATTTGGGCCACCCGAAGCTCTGGCGGAAGGAGGAAAAAGTTTGTTCGCAGTTTTGGAAACAGGCGGTAAGCAGCACAAAGTAGAGCCTGGCCAGGTTCTGAGGGTGGAAAAGCTGGAGGTAGCTCCGGGGGAGCAGGTCACGCTTGACCGCATCATGGCTGTCGGGGATGAAGAGCAGACGCTCATCGGCGCTCCCCTGATTGAAGGAGCCAAGGTGCTGGCCAAGGTGCTTCAGCAGGGTAAGGCCAAGAAGATCATCGTCTTCAAGTATAAGGCCAAGAAGAACTACCGGCGCAAGAACGGCCACCGCCAGTTGTTCACCGAGATCCGGGTCCAGGAGATCGTCTGCCCCGGCTTTAGCAGCGGGCAGGTGGTTGCCAACACCGGCGAAGCGGCGGTCATTGAGGCTGAATAACAGCGCAACCGGTACTTGGATAGGTTATAGTGATGCAGCGATGCGCGGATCAGACTCAGCTATTTTTTAGGTTAGGAGGTGGCGTCATGGCTCATAAAAAAGGAGTCGGCAGTTCCCGGAACGGCCGTGACAGTGAGGGTAAACGGCTAGGCGTCAAGAAGCATGCCGGGCAGTTCGTGAACGCCGGCAACATCATCGTCCGTCAGCGGGGTACCCGCATTCATCCGGGCTGGAACGTCGGGAAGGGGCGGGACGATACCCTGTTTGCGCTGACTGATGGCTATGTGAAGTTCCAGACCAAGGGCGGAGACCGCAAAGAGGTCAGCATCAACCCGGAGGCGGCCCAGGCCTAAGTTAAAATGAGCATGAAAAAGTCAACTTCCTCAGTTGCACTCTGGGGAAGTTGTTTTTTTGGCAGTTGTAAGCAATAATGTGATCAGTGCAAATGGTACTGTTGCGAGGATATGTTGGTGTATATGATTGTGAGGTTGAGTGATGCTCTACGATTACGTCAAGATCTATGCCAAAGCAGGAGACGGTGGCAACGGTTCAGCCTCTTTCCGACGTGAGAAGTACATTCCTAACGGCGGCCCCAACGGCGGCGACGGCGGCCGGGGAGGCAACGTGGTGCTGGTGGTCGACCCCAACCTGAACACCCTGATCGATTTCCACTACCAGAAGCACTACCGGGCGGAGCGGGGAGAGGATGGCCGCGGCAAGAACCAGCACGGCAAGAACGGGGAGGATCTGTTGCTGAGGGTACCCCCGGGAACGGTGATCAGGGAGGCGGATGTCGGTATCCTGGCCGATCTGACCAGACCTGGCCAACAGGTGGTGGCCGCTAAGGGCGGCCGCGGCGGCCGGGGCAACACCCATTTCACCACGCCGGAGGACCAGGCGCCCCACTTTGCAGAGAACGGAGACCCGGGTCAGGAGCGTACCCTGGAGCTGGAGCTGAAGTTACTGGCGGACGTGGGCCTGGTGGGGTTCCCCAACGCCGGAAAATCCAGCCTGCTGCGCCGCATTTCAGCGGCTGAACCGAAAGTGGCAGCCTATCCCTTCACCACCCTGGAGCCCAACCTCGGGTTGGTACGCATCGGTGAGGGCCAAAGCTTTGTGGTTGCCGACCTACCTGGTCTGATCGAGGGGGCCCATACCGGAACCGGCCTCGGCCACCGGTTTTTGAGACACGCAGAGCGCACCAGGGTGCTGGTGCATGTGGTGGACGCCGCCGGCACCGAGGGCCGCGATCCGCGGGAGGACGTGCGGGTGATCAACCAGGAGTTGCAGCTCTACAACCCGGAATTGGCCGGCCGGCCCCAGGTAATCGCCGCTAATAAGATTGATCTGCCGGCAGCCCGGGAAAATCTCCCCCTGTTGCGCCAGGAATGGCCGGATGTACTGGTATACCCGGTCTCTGCCGCCACCGGCGAGGGGATCGACCAGTTGCTGCTGGGTGTCTGCCGGCTCCTGGATGAGCATCCGCCAGCCACCCCGGAGACTCCTGATGAACCGGACTTGCTAGTGATCAAAGCCGAGCCGGAGGAGCCCGGATTTACCATAGTGGAAGAGAACGGCGCCTGGCGAGTGGCCGGCAGGGGGATGGAGCGCCTGGTGTCCCGTTTCGACCCGAACAATCCTGCTGCCCTGCGCTACCTCCAGCATACCATGCGGCGCATCGGGCTGGATGGCGCCCTGCAGGCGAGAGGAATCAAGCAGGGCGACGTTGTAAAAATCAAGGACTTCGAGTTCGAGTGGACCGACCGGGCGCAATAAAGCAAGCCTGGCCCCATGGAGGAAGC
>JBEKKU010000091.1:0-9069 GCA_050010575.1 Thermacetogeniaceae bacterium
GCTGATGCTGGCGCCGGGCAGTGGAGAGATCATGTATGTAGGAGCGCGCCGCCGGTTGGCGGTGGGCACTATCACTGGCGTTGATCCGGCCGCCAGGACTCTTACTCTGAGCAGCGGTCATTCCTATCGGGTGGGCCCGGGAATTTCGTTGCAGTTGGATGAGAAAGAAGTGGATTTCACTGCCCTGAGCCCGGGCCAACATGCTATTATGATGCTGTTTCCGGAAACCCAGGAGATTCTGACCTTGTCTGCCTATAGCCAGGTACTCTATGGCCGGGTGGTCTATGCCAACACCAAACAACAACTGCTCTATATGATCGACGACAGCAATAACTTCCACATCCTCAACTTTTCCCACGACTCTCAGGTATTTCGCTGGGGCCTGCCTGCCAGTGTTAACGCTGTGGAGCCAGGCAGCTGGGCGCGCCTGTATCTTGATCCCGGGACCGATCAGGTATGGCGCCTGGACTTGGCAGAAGTAACACCGGAGACAACGGCCACCGTCAACAGTTATGACCCGCAGCAACAAAGATTGATGACCGACGAAGGAACTTACCTGCTGACCGATCGCACACTAGTAACGAAGAACAGCTATCCGGTGGATCCCCAGGATCTGGCCAGCGGCGAGGAGATTATTATGGCACCGTTACTGGCCAGTGAGGGCGCCCAGCCGCTGTTAGCTGCTGTAGCTGCCCAGACTAGACCAGCGGTGAAGGTTCCGCGGCTGGATGTGGCTGTTCCGTGGCGCGACAAATTTATTGAGCTTTCAGGGATCACCTCGGCTGATCGGCTCTACCTCTACTTGCCTGGGAAGGGGCGGCAGACAATCCCGGTGATCGAGCAGGGGCATTTTAGCTACCAGTTTCAATTGGGTGCCGATCTAATGCCCAATGTTGATTCAGGAACCAAGCAGAGCAGTAAGCCGGAACTGATTGTCCAGTTGGTGGCTGTTGATACTCATACTGGCGGGGTAACCGGACAATTTGTTACTATTCCTTCGCAAGTGAGCGTTAAGCTAAGCGATATGACAGGTCACTGGGCAGAAGAAGATGTGCAGACCTTGGCTGCTCAGCACCTGGTCAGCGGCTATCCTGACGGCACCTTCAGACCGGAGGCAGCGGTTACCAGGGCCGAATTTACAGTGCTGTTGACCGGGGCTCTAGGCTGGTCGGGAGATAGTGGTCAGATAAAATTTGTTGATACCCAGGATATTCCTACCTGGGCCAGGCAGGCAGTGGCTTGCGGTGTGCAGTACGGACTGATTCATGGTGACCTAAAGGGGTGTTTTAATCCAAATCAGCTAATAACCAGGGCCGAGTCGGCAGTGCTGCTTGATCGTGCATTGCAGATCTTTGCCCCAGGCGCTGTAAGTGTCCTCACCAACCAGACTCTCTCTTTTGATGACTGGCCGGAGGTCCCCAGCTGGGCTCGACCCTCTGTGGAGTCCGTTTTAAACGCCAAACTTTTTGTGGGTCGTGCGTCACAGTTATTTGTGCCTGCTGCTCCTTTAAAGCGTGGGGAGGCGGCTGCGGTCATCAACCATTTTTTAAATTACATCCGGCAGGCGTCATAATGTGAGAATTATAGAGCCTAAACAGTAAAACGGGGAGGCGTTGCGCCTCCCCGTTGCTAGCTCTGTGATGCCGATTGTTTTCTTATCAAAGCATTATTGTTCTAACCATAGTAGAACAACCTGCTTGCCGGAGGCGTCGTCCCAGTTTTTCAGGTTAAGCTCAAGAGCGCTGATCTGGCTATCGTACTGCTGCTTATCGGCGTTCGGCGCCGCTGCCTGTTGGGCCTTGAGCGCCCGGTAGGCCTCCAGGGTGCTGGCAAATTCATTGGTGATATCTTTGCTTTCCGTGTTCTTCATCACCACGCTGCCCAGTTGCCCAAGCCGGTCGAGGAACGCTCCTGCCTGGCCGGGGTCGACTGTGAATCGCAGGAACATGGTGGGATGCCCGTTGTTCTGAGTTGAAGTTTCCGAAGAAAGATCAGCGTTAAGGTCTTTGGCGATGCTCAGGGCATTATTACGGGCCTGGTCGATGTTATCCACCGTCAGCTTAAGAGTGGTGGAAGTGGTCACCCGCTTCTGATTAGCCAGCCATCTCTGTCCGTCGGATTGGGTGTTGACGGCAACCTGGGGTTTGTCGCTGGGGGTCGCAGGCGTTACCGGCGGCTTCACCTGATTCCCGGCGCCCGGCTTACTGGGATTGACAGGACTGCCGTTGTTCGGGGTGGTGCCGCTGGGGCTGATCGACCCGGGCTCCGTATTCTGGGGCTTCACCGTGGGTGGAATTGTAGTTTGAGCCGCAACACGGGGTTTGCTGTTCCCCAGCAAGCCACCGAGGCTGACAATTGCCGGCAGCCTGGCTGCGCCTGCCATGAGGGCCAGCACTATTGCTGCTGCGGCCACACCCTTAGTCCAGTTCTGCTGCCAGAGGGCGGCCCACGAAATAGAGCGGGCGGACTTGGGCTCTGCCTGAATTGACTGGATGCGCCCCATCACGCCGGCCTTAAAATCTACCGCCGGGGCCACCATGCTGCCCTGCAGGGCACTGCGCAACCTGCGCCACTCCTTGAATTCATCGCCGCAGTTCGAGCATGATAGCTCGTGGAGAGAGAGAGCACGCCTGTCTTCGTCGCTTAACTCGACGTCAGCAAGGTCGTAGAAAAGCCCCCGGGCCTGGTCGCAACTGATGGCACCGTCTATTCCGGCAACCCTTGAGTGTCTATGCCCCATCATGCTCACCTCCCCTGCGGTTGATCCAATCCGGCCGGTCGGGCCTGATTGCCCTGCTGGTCCTGTATTAGAGGGACAGGCTGTTGCCTGTCATCTTTTCTCTTAAAGCCTGCCGCGCCCGGCTCAAGCGGGATTTCACCGTTCCTAACGAACATCCGGCGATCTTGGCAATCTCTTCGTAGCTGTATCCCTCAACCTCTCGTAATACCAGCACGGTGCGGTATTCCTCGGGCAAGCTGCGGAGAGCTTGCTGCACCGTTGACTGCAACTCTTTTCCTTCAAGGGCGCCGGCCGGGTCTCCGTCCTGGTCTGTAGAGGCCACAGTGCGGGCCAGATCTCCTGATTCGGTCTGCACCGGGTCATCCAGGGATACCAGGTTGGTGAACTTTTGCCGCCGCTGCATGTTCGACCACAGATTAATAGCGATCCGGTGCAGCCATGTGCCCAACTCGGCATCCTGGCGGAAACTCTTGAGATTAGTATATGCCCGTACGAATACTTCCTGCGCCAGATCCTGGGCATCCGTGTGATTTCCGGTCAGGTAGTAGCTCAAGGTCGCTATCTTACCCTGATAGATGGTCACCAACTCTTCAAATGCCGTGAGATCCCCGGCCTGGGCCTGGCGAATGAGCAGCCTGGCGTCACATACTCTGGGACCTAACCGATTCAATTGTGATTTTACATTCAAGGAGATTCACTCCCGGTTTCCGGGCTCTCCTCTTAATTGTTAGACACTAGTTCTGCGGAAAAAGTTCCGGTGAGATGACGGTTTAGAGATAATTATTTTTAGTTCCTAGGGTGACCGGGTAGCTTTAATTCCGAAGCAGTGTTGTCCCAATTCAGAGGAAGCACAAAGGATTGGCGCTTCATGAGGAGAGAAGGCCTAATGCTGTCGCTTTTACTACTTTACCTGATTTTAAACTGCACAGCAATTAACAATTGTCCCCATTCCTGACAGGAGGTGCGGCATTGCCCACAGCCTCTCAGATTATATGCTCACGATTGATCCGGATCAGTTCCTCCAGCTCCTCCAGCAGGTGGGCGATCGCCGGACGTCCGCTGGCAAAGTCGAACAGGCCGTGACCCAGGGCCAGCACTCCCGGGTCGCCGACCCGGCCAAGATTGGCGGCGGATGCCGGGTCCTCCGTCACGGGGAGATCTTTTTTCAGCAGGGCGCGCAGCATTACGATCACGTCTTCGATCACCATTCTTTTGGGTTTGAAGGCATAGTGTGGCTCGATCTTGAGTTGGCCGTTGATGCAGACGAACAGGTCGCTGGCAAAGAGCACCCTGATGCTGTCCGCCTCCAGCAGCCCGTAAAGGGTGCCCTCGGTCTGTCCGTAGGGAAGTTCGAAAAACTCCAGTCCGAACAGGTCGTTCCGGTAGGGATTATCGCCGCTGACCGGGTGGATCTTCTCCCGGATTGGCAGCAGCCGTTCGGCGTCGTTGACCGCCCGTAAAGGCAGCGGGCTGCGATGATAATCATTGAGCCGCCCCTCCACGAAGATGCTCTTGCCGGTGCGCTCCGTCCCGACCATCTGGGTGAGCACTGTCTTGCAGAGCGGTGATGCATGGAAGGTCTGGCCCCGGTAGGGCTCGTAGCCGATCCAGTGATCCAGGTGAAAGTGGGTGAAGATCACATCGCACCGGCTGATGCCCAGGGTATCCCGGATCCAGTCCCCTTCTCGCAGACCCGGGTCGATCACCACTGCCTGGAGATTTGCGGTGCTTTTCTGATCGGGATTTTTCGGGAGATCGTCCTTTTGAGCAAGTGCACCCTGAGGATTTCCCTCAACGATCAGAAAATACGCTGTGTTCTGGTAGTCTCCCAGGCTGCGCTGACTGTCATGGTCCTCGATCCCGATCAGGGAGATCGTCCGGTCCTGGCAGGGTAGGACCAGGTCGGTCACCAGAAGTTTGTGCTCGGGCCTGCGCAACTCTTCCAGGGCTCTGGCAGTATGCTGCCCGTGCCTGGCGCCGGGGCGCCCTCCAGACAACAGTTTGGGATTTTCTTTCCAGCAATTGATCTGTTCTTTCATGCCGGCCTCGCCGTTATATTTATTGCTAATTATACCACTTATACCGCATTCCCGTGGCAGGGCATGAATAAGCAGATATTTTGTTCGGAATGAAAGCAAATTGCTGATCATAAACTTTGGATAGAATTTTGCATAATCAAAGGTCATGCAATAACCTGTGGGGTGCCGGGATGGCCAAGAACAATCTGCTGGGAGAGATCGAAAAGCTGAGAAGGAAAATGGAGCAGCGCAGCCGGGTTGTGCCCTTGAACAGCAAGGAACTACTACGGCTCTCGGAAAGGCTCGACCGGTTGATCAACAGATACCTGCGGAATGCCAGCCGTTCTGAGACCGGGCCGCAATCCGGATCACCACGGGAAGGCGTGCCCAAAAAGAATTTGCGCTTATCCAGGCAACCGTTTAAAATAAAAAACAGGGAGTAACCTAAAACTGCTGCCTTGACGGCAAAGATAGCCGGGATTTTCTGCGAGGAGGCATTATTCTGGAAAAGACCAAGCATATCAAAACGGTTGTGGCGGGTAGTTTGAGAAAACCGCTGTTAACGGCGGAGTGCGGCGAATGCCAGACATCCTGCCAGTCTGCCTGCAAGACATCCTGCACCGTGGGCAATCAAACTTGTGGAACGCAGCAGAAGTAAAGCTGATCCGGGCTGACGACTGCTGTCTGGCCTACGACGTCAACAGTGGTTCGCTCCATGAGCTGGATGACGTAGCCTGGGAGTTATTGCACCGTTTTCAGAACAGTGGCGAGTGGCAGCAAGCCCTGACAGGGGCGGCGCAGTCTTGCGGGCAGGAACAAGCTGGCGCTGCTGCAGCGGAGGTGGCGGCCTTGCATGAGGCCGGGCGCCTTTTTACGCCGGATCCCGGGTGGGAAAGTTATGCTCCTGGCCCCGGATCTGATCTGAAAGCCCTCTGCTTCAACATATCCCATGCTTGCAATATGGCCTGTGGCTACTGTTTCGTTCCCCACCAGGTGCGTACCGGCCGGGAGATCATGCCCGGTAAGGTGATCCGGGCAGCCCTGGATTTTTTATTGAGTTCATCCACTCACCGGCATCTGGCGGTGGATTTCTTTGGGGGCGAGCCGCTGCTCAATTTTAACGGGATTAGGGATGGCGTGGCTTATGCCCTGGACCGTGGTCAGGACCGGGACTGGAAGTTCACCCTTACCACTAATACCCTGTTATTCGATGAGGATGTGTGTTCCTTTACGGCTGGTCACAATTTCGGGCTCGTCCTGAGTTGTGACGGGCGCCCGGAGATACATGACGGCTTCCGGGTTATGCCTGACGGAAGAGGCACTGCTGAGGCGGTGGCCCGGCGGCTCCAGAATTATTTTCGAGTGGCTGCCAGCCAGGAACACTATATTCGGGGCACCTATACTCGACAGAACTTGGATTTTACCGAGGATGTCCGCTATCTGGCGGCTCTGGGGGCACGGAGCCTTTCCTTGGAGCCGGTGGTAGCAGAGGTAGGACAGCCCTACGCTATCCGGGAGGAAGATATCCCCGGGATCAGGGAAGAATATTTCCGCCTGGCGCGCTGGCTGCGGGAGCAGGAACTGGCAGGCCGCAAGGTCTCCTTCTATCACTATCAACTGGACCTGACGGGCGGTCCCTGCGCTGCCAAGCGCCTCACCGGCTGTGGCGCCGGTTATCAGTACCTGGCAGTGACGCCGGAGGGCGAACTCTACCCCTGCCACCAGTTCGTGGGGCATCCGGAGTACTGCCTGGGTGACCTGAGTAGGGGAATTACCCGACTGGACCTGCAAGAGCGGTTTCGCCAGGCCCACGTCTTCAGTAAGCCGGCCTGTCGCTCCTGTTGGGCGCGTTTCTTGTGCGGCGGCGGTTGTCACGCCCAGGCAGCCTTGCAATCCGGTGACCTCCATCGCCCCTACCCACTGACCTGCGAACTGGTTCAGGCGCGTCTGGAGGGGGCACTATACTACCTCGCTCTCGGCCAGTCTCCTGTTATCGGATAAAAAAACACCAGATGAATAAAAACTGAAAGTTAAAAAACTGGCATATTTTCAGCCCTCATTAGCATAAAGGTCAGATGATGGCAATAATTGCGGAAATTAGTTCCTTTACAGCATAAAATTTAGGCGATATACTATTTTAGTAGTTATTTTGCCTCTAGATCCCGAAAAGCACCAGAAAACGATAAATGCACATCTGCACCGTTATGAGCATATAAAATCCTTGGGAGAGGAATTAGGATGAGCGAGAGAAGAGGCCGGAAGGCCACAAATATATTATGCTGGATGCGCCAACTTATCCGAACAGGAGAGTGTGCAGCCAGGGATTGGGCTGTAAGAGCGGTGGGAAAATCACCGCAGATCATAAAAATGGCCCGGAATGCCTGGATTGAACGCCCCGGTAAGGCCATCAGGGCATGGCTGTGGCAGCGGTCTGAAGTGGTATATCCCTTGATGCTGAATGCCGCCTCCGATGCCGGGCAGTGGGGCCGGGAAGCCTGGGGTTGGATGATCCAGGATTTGCTTCGGATCGGGAGATCGCTCAGGGAACTGCCAACTTTCATCAGAGAACTACCCTCAATTATTAAGGGACTACCCGTTATCCTCATTGATTTCTATACAGAAGGCCGGCCTGAAAGTGGGGATATAGCCAGGGCATGGTTGGTGGAACAGACAGGGACGGCCCGGGTGCTGCTTCAGGGGTTTACAGACCGAACCCGATCCTGGGGCTTGGATGCCTACAATTGGATGCGGCAGGATGCTGGAGTGGTGAAGCATCAGGTCAGCACAATGCTGGCGACTGCTGACGATTGGCGAACCGGCAAGCTGCAGTTGGACTGGCGGCGCTTGGCAACTAAGCCTGCCGTTGTCGCTGCGCTGGCCGGATTTATTTTGATCGGCGGGAATCTTTTGCTGACCCAGAACCGATTGGTCTATGCCGTCATCTATAACGGGCAGGAGATCGGTATAGTAGCTTCTCGCCAGGCCGGTGAGGAGATCAGAATCCAGGTGCAGCAGCAATTAGAGCACCAGTTGGGGACAGGCATTTTTTTGCCGGCTACCCTAACTTACAGAACCGACATGGCTTCCCGCACCCTTCTGAGCTCCTCCAACGAACTGTCTCAGCAATTTAAAAGCCTTCCCTGGGTAACCAACGGGGAACTGATCATTATCAACCATAAGCCAGTTCTGGCAGTAGCAAACAAAAACGTTGCCCAGCAGTTGCTTGACCAGTTTAAGGCATACTATGTTCAGAAATACCCCGGCGAACAGATCCAGGATGTGCGCTTCAGTGACGAAGTTGCCCTTATGCAACAGCAGGTGTCCATCAATCAGGTGGTGCCGGCCGCCAACGCCATGGCGCTGTTGCAACAGGGTCAGAACCAACCGGATGATTACGTCGTTAAGAACGGGGATAGCTTGTGGAGTATTGCCCGTAAATACAACTTATTGGTGAGCGACCTGCTTAATGCCAACCCCCAGATCTCCACGTCTCCCCTCCATAACGGCGAGAAACTGTACTTGAATACCACCCGGCCGCTAGTGGGCGTGCTGGTTATCAGTAGCCAGGTAGCCAATGAGACTATTACCCGCGCTGTCCAGGTGCAGGCAGATAATAACCTGTGGCGCGGCCAGACCCGGGTCCTACAGCCGGGGGCTGATGGCTTGGCGGAAGTGCACTATCAGATCGTGCGTTTGAATGGGCTGGCATTGAAGCGGGATGTATTGACCAGCAAGGTTTTGAAGCAACCCCAGCCACGCTTGGTGGCAGAGGGGATGCAACGCACTGTGGCCTACGCTGGAGGGGCTTCCAGGGGATCCGGTAGCGGGGTCTTATCCTGGCCGGTCAGCGGCACCATTACCTCCCCCTTTGGCTATCGCGGCAGAGAATTTCATACCGGGATAGATATCGCTACCGCCTCCGGAACTCCGGTGGGGGCAGCCGCCTCCGGTAGAGTGACCTTTGCTGGCTGGGACGGCGGCTACGGCAATTGCGTCATTGTCGATCACGGTGACGGACTGGCCACCCGCTACGCTCACCTCTCCCGGATCGATGTGAGTAACGGGGAGCAGGTTGGCAGGGGAGAGGTTATCGGCAACGTTGGCGCCACCGGCAGGGCAACCGGCCCCCATCTCCACTTCGAGGTCATTTCCAACGGGAGCGTGACGAGCCCCTTGCGTTTCCTGCACTGATATGGCCCGGTCACGGGGATGGCAATCATATTTATTATCTCGAGCAAACCCTATCAGGAAACTGGTTCGTGGCTTCTACGGGACAGGCTGCTAGAGAGCGATGCTATCCCCCCGGGTTGT
>JBEKKU010000092.1:0-8981 GCA_050010575.1 Thermacetogeniaceae bacterium
AGTAAAAGGGATTTTCAATTAACTGACGAATATTATTTAATTAATTTAAAAAGCTGAGAGGAGGGGTCGGGCCGGGATATTCTATTCTAGAAACAGCAAAATGTAATGTTGTCGGTAGGTAGAGCATAGGCGTTACAAAAGGAAGCCAGGCACAAAGACGTACCCGGCGTTGGATACCGCGTGCGTATACCTTTGCCTGGCGTGGTGATTTTAGGCTTGTCCGAAAATAGAGCGCGTGGTTGAGAAGCTGTCGGCTTCTAAAGAGCTTGGAGAACAAGAGAATATTACAGGGGGTTTGATAGTTGATGAAAAACGTGAAGTGGGTTGCACTTTTACTGGTCGTGCTTTTTGTGTTTTCGATAGCGGCGGCCGGCTGCGCCCCCAAGACGCAGTCAAGCGAGAAGGTCATCAAGATCGGCTTTATCGGGCCGCTTACCGGTGACGTCAAGACCTTTGGCACGTCCACCCAGAACGCCTTCCTGCTGGCAATAAAGGAGCATAACAACACGGTGGCCGGCTATACGATCCAGACTGTGATCGGCGACGATGCCAACACCGCCACCCAGGCCACTGCGGTGGCGACCAAGCTGATCACCCAGGACAAGGTGTCCGCCATCGTCGGTTCCGTGACCTCCAGCTGCACCATCCCCATCTCGGTGGTTTCCGAGCAGTACAAGGTACCTTTTGTCAGCCCGACTGCCACCAACCCCAAGGTCACGATGGACCCCGACAGGAAGACCTATGCCTTCCGGGCCTGCTTCATTGACCCGTTCCAGGGCACGGTGGCCGCCACCTTTGTTGTGAATAACCTCAAGGCCAAAACTGCAGCCGCTCTGTATGATCAGGGCAACGACTACAGCGTAGGCCTCAAGGACTTCTTCAGCCAGGCCTTCACCAAGCTCGGCGGCAAGGTGCTGGACACCGAGGCCTACTCCAAGAACGATACCGACTTCTCGGCGCAGTTGACCAAGATCGCTGTCCTGAAGCCGGACATCCTCTACCTGCCCGATTACTACCAGAAGGTCAGCCTGATCGGCAAGCAGGCCCGGGACAAGGGCATCAAGGCCGTGTTCATGGGCGGCGACGGCTGGGATTCCTCTGACATCGACTGGGCGACCATGGACGGAGGTTACTACTCCAACCACTACTCCGCCGACGACCCGAGCCCACAGGTCCAGAGCTGGGTCAAGGACTATCAGGCGGCTTACGGCTCCAAGCCGGATGCCCTGGCGACCCTGGCCTATGATGCGACGAACATCGTGCTGAAGGGCATTGAGGACGCGCAGTCCAACGACCCGACCAAGATCAGGGACGCCATCCAGAACCTCAAAGACTTTCAGACTGTGACCGGCAAGATCACCTTTGGGGCGGACGGCAACCCGATCAAGGCTGCCGTGATCCTCAAGATCGACGGCAAGAACAAGAAATCGGCGTTCGCGGCCAGCATCCAACCATAGTAAAAATATCCGGAAAGGGGCCCTGCTGCGCCCGCGGGGCAACCGGCAGGGCCCCTTTCCCACTTTTTTTAAAACAGTCGGTTCCCTACGGAGGGGTAAAATTTGGTATCCTTCATCCAACAAATCGTCAATGGTCTCCAACTAGGTCTGGTCTATGCCGTGATTGCCCTCGGTTACACCATGGTCTATGGGATCATCCAACTGATCAACTTTGCCCACGGTGACGTGTTCATGGTGGGCGCCTTCATGGGTTACTACGGCTACACCTTCTTGAAGCTCCCCTGGCCGGTAGCCCTGGTCATGGCCATGGTCGTCTGTGCCGTTGTCGGGGTGCTCAACGAACGCATCGCCTACCGGCCGCTGCGTTACGCCGCCAAGATTGCGGCGTTGATCAGCGCCATCGGCGCATCCTTCTTTCTGGAGTATTTCTGCAGCCTGAATTTCGTGTTCGGACCGGACTACACTGTCATTCACCCGCCGATCCCCAATATAACCTGGATTATCGGCGGAGTCCGGATCACCAATGTCCAGGTGATCATCCTGGTCACCGTGGTCGTTTTCCTGGCGTTGCTGCAACTTTTGATCTTCAAGACGAAGATGGGGTCGGCCATGCGCACCGTCTCCTTTAACCACGACGCCGCCCGCCTGATGGGAGTCGATGTCGACCAGACGATCTCCTTCACCTTTGCCATCGGCTCAGCCCTGGCCGGTATCGGTGGCGTGCTGTTCGGCTTTGCCTACCCGGAGCTTTGGACCTTCCTGGGGGTCATGACCGGCCTCAAGGCCTTCATCGCTGCCGTGCTTGGAGGCATCGGGATCATCCCGGGAGCGGTGCTGGGAGCACTGATCATGGGGCAGGTGGAGATCATGACGGCAGCCTATATCTCTTCACAGGCCCGTGACGCCGTCGCCTTCGCCATCCTGATCATCGTGTTGCTGATCAGGCCTTCGGGGCTCTTGGGGCGCAACGAGCTCGAGAAGATATAGGAGGTGGCGCAATTGGACAAGAACAAGCAGATTATCCTGGCCCTGGTCAGCGTGCTGGTATTATATGCCGTACTTGAGGCGCTGATGATGATCGGGATCCTCGGCCCCTACTGGCAGGAGATCATGAGATACGCCATGGTCGTTGCCATCGGCGCCCTTGGCCTGAGCATCATCTATGGCTTTACCGGCCAGTTTTCACTTGGCCACGCCGCCTTCGTCGGCATCGGTGCCTACGCTGCCGGCCTGTTTAACCTTACTTTCAGGCACTACGGCATCCCGGCCTTTCTGGGATCGCTGGTGGTAGGCGCGGTGGTTGCCGGACTGGTGGGCTACCTGATTGGCGTGCCGATCCTGCGGTTGAAGTCCGACTACCTGGGCATTGCCACCCTGGGCTTCGGCTTTATCGTCACCAACGGTTTGCAGAACGCAGACAAGCTGATCCCGGCCCTGGGAGGGGCCAGGGGGATGACCGGTATTCCCCAGGTTCAGAGCTTTGGATGGTACTATGCGTTGGTCCTGATCGTGGTCATCCTGGTGCGGAACTTTGTCTTTTCCACCCACGGCAGGGCGTGCACGGCGATCCGGGAGAACGAGACGGCGGCGAACGTGGTGGGAGTCAGCCCGGCCAGGACCAAGATCATGGCCTTCACTATGGGGTGTGCCCTGGCCGGCCTGGGCGGCGCTCTCTATGCCCACAACATTCCGTTCCTGCATCCCGACTCCTTCAACTTCCTGGAATCCATCAACTACCTGATCGTGGTGGTGTTGGGCGGCTTGGGCAGTCTCACCGGAACGGTGATCACGGCCGTCGGCTGGGCATTCATTATGGAAGTTTTAAGAATGGTGCTGGGTCCCTTATATGACTTTCGAGGCGTGATCTACGCCATCATCCTGGTCGTGGTCATCATAGTGCGGCCCCAAGGGGTCTTCGGCGGCATCGAGGCCTCTTTCCTGGTGCCACAGATAAAAAGGAGGAAGGCGCATGCCGCTGCTGGAGATTAAGAGCCTGGGCATCAACTTCGGCGGCCTGCGGGCTGTCAACAAGTTCGACCTGGAGATCGAGACCGGGGAGATCGTCGGCGTCATCGGGCCGAACGGGGCCGGGAAGACCACGATTTTCAACATGCTTTCCGGCTACTACGCGCCCACGGACGGAACGATCACCTTCAAGGGCAAGCTGATGAATGGCCTGAAACCGTTTCAGGTAGCACAACAGGGCATCGCCCGCACTTTCCAGAATATCCGGCTGTTCCCGGAGATCTCGGTGCTGGACAACGTCCGCATCGGCTTTCACCCGCGGGCGGGCTATAACCTGGTGGACTCCATTCTGCACACGCCCCGGTTCATGGCCAAGGAGGCCGAACTTACCGATCGGGCCCTGGACATACTGGCCACCCTCGGGCTTGAAGATCGGGCAGACATCAAGGCCAACGGCCTTCCTTACGGCGCCCAGCGCCGGTTGGAGATCGCCAGGGCGCTGGCGTTGCAGCCGGATTTATTATTGCTGGACGAGCCGGCGGCGGGCATGAACCCGGCAGAGGTTGGACAGATGGTCGACCTGGTGCGGTTCGTGAAGGAGAAGTTCGATCTCACGGTGCTGTTGATCGAACACCAGATGGGCCTGGTCATGCCGATCTGTGATCGGCTGGTGGTGGTGGACTTTGGCGAGATTATTGCCAGCGGGCTGCCTCAGGAGATTCGCGACAATCCGAAAGTGCTGGAAGCCTATCTGGGAAGGAGGGCTGTGGCATGATCCTGGAAGTCAAGGACCTGGATGTCTCCTACGGTAATATCCGGGCGCTGCACGGCATCTCTTTTGAGGTAGAAAAAGGGGAGATCGTCACCCTGATCGGCGCTAACGGGGCCGGCAAAACTACTACATTGCGAAGCATCTCTTCGTTGGAGAGAGTCCAGAGTGGCCAGGTCATCTTCAACGGCAAACCGATCACCAACATAAAAGCGCACCAGATCGTCAAAATGGGCATCTCCCATGTGCCCGAGGGGCGCAAGATCATCGGCAACCTGACGGTGTTGGAAAATTTAATGATGGGCGCTTATATCCGTAGCGATAGGGTGGGTATCCAGGAGTCCCTGGAAGAGGTCTTCACCCGCTTCCCCAGACTCAAGGAACGAGTCAAGCAGCGGGGGTCCACCCTCTCCGGCGGCGAGCAGCAGATGCTGGCCATTGGGCGCGGCCTGATGGCCAAGCCGGAAATATTGCTGCTGGATGAACCGTCCATGGGCCTGTCGCCGATCCTGGTGGAAGAGATCTTTAACATCATCTCCAGCATCAACAAGCTGGGCACTACCGTCCTGCTGGTAGAGCAGAACGCTTTCATGGCCCTGCAGGTCGCCCATCGGGGTTACGTGCTGGAGACCGGCAAGGTCATCATTTCTGGGCCCTCGGAGACGCTACGGTCGGACGAGCGGGTGCGGACCGCCTACTTAGGGGAGATCGCCTAAGGGATTCGTAATACCAGTGTAAAATCAGCTGATAGAAAATGTGCATTATACCCGCAGCGTCTAGTGGCATAATATAGTTACCGGTATAATGGCATGAGATACGAGCCCCGTAGATCTACAGTCGTTATCGAAAGGAGTGGGGAAAATGCTGGTACGCGACTACATGACGCCAGACCCGGTCACCATCACCCCGCAGAACAATATCGCCGACGCCTTCGCTCTGCTGCGGGAGAACAAGATCAGGCGTCTACCGGTGGTGGACAAGGGCAAGCTGGTGGGGATCATGACCGACCGCGATCTGAGAGAGGTGTCCCCCTCGCCGGCGACCTCGCTGAGCATCTTTGAAATCAATTACCTGCTTTCCAAAATGACCATCGACAAGGTCATCAAGAAGCAGAAGCTGATCACCATCAAACCGGACGCCTACCTGGAGGAGGCCGCCCTGCTGATGCGCGAGCACAACATCGGCGCCCTTCCCGTGGTGGAGAATGACAAACTGGTGGGAATCATCACCGAGAGCAACATCTTCGACGCCTTCATCGAGATCATGGGCCTGCATGAGCCAGGTACCCGCCTCAATCTGAAGGTCGAAGACAAACCGGGTACTCTGGCCAAGATCATGGATACCATCTTTAAACACGGTGGCGACGTGTCCCACCTGGCGGTATTCCATGGCGGTGTGCTGGTTGTTCAGCTCAGAAACGAAGAGGCTGGCAAGATTGTGGATGATCTGGTGAAACAGGGCCTGACCGTCAAATCGGTATCTTGGCGGGGACGGGAGAGCAACTAGCTCCTAGACCGTAAACTCTTTATCGATCGACCACGGCGCGCTGCCTTTATTATCAAATGCGCGCCGCATGTTTTTCTATGAGATGAAGATGGGAAAAGAAACTGGGATGTGAGCAGTTCATGATTACAGCAGGGATCGATGTGGGCTCGCTGTCGACGGATGCAGTAATAATGCAGGATGACCAGGTTCTGGCCTACATCATCATCAATACCGGAGTCAGGGCTCAGGCTGCGGCCGGGCACGCCTTCGGACAGGCCCTGGAGCAAGCCGGGCTGACAGAGCATGACGTGGATGCAGTGATCGCCACCGGGTATGGACGGATGAGCGTGTCTTTCGCCAACAGCCAGGTCACCGAGATCTCCTGCCACGGACGGGGCTCCGCCTTTCTTTCCCCGGATGTGCGCACGATAATCGATATCGGTGGGCAGGACAGCAAGGTGATCAGGATCGACGGCCGGGGTAACGTGGTCGATTTTCTGATGAACGATAAATGCGCTGCCGGTACCGGGCGCTTTCTGGAAGTGATGGCCCAGCGGCTGGAACTGGGCATTGAGCAATTGGGACAGGAGGACCGGCAGGCTGGGAAGGCAGCCCAAATCAGCAGCATGTGTACGGTTTTTGCGGAGTCGGAGGTGGTCTCCCTGATCGCCCAAGGGGTACCGCGCCCGGAGATTGTCCGCGGCCTGCATCGCTCCATCGCTGAGCGCACCGCTGGCCTGGCCAACCGCCTCGGTCTGGCCGACGGGGTGATGATGACTGGCGGTGTGGCCAAGAACCGGGGAGTTGTCCGGGCACTGTCGGAGAAATTGGGCGTCAAGATCGCTGTTCCCCCGGAACCGCAGATAGTGGGCGCTCTGGGCGCAGCCCTCATCGCCCGGCGCAAATATGCCCAACGGCCTGAATAATCCGCTTGCTAAGTATTACCAGTCACCCACTTCTCCTCGACCTTTTATCTATATTTATGATAAAATAACGCAGTATGGGGGCGGATTGTGCCTGGTGGTGCACCTGGACTTCAAATCCAGTGAGAGGCATGACGAGTGTCTCTGGTGGGTTCGGTTCCCACACGCTCCCGCCAAATAAGAATTTAAGCTAAGTGTTGAAGTTGATGTTGTTATGTGTGTGGTGATGATAGATACACGATGCCGGTGACAATAATGGCGGATAATCCCTTCAACGAGTTGAAAAAGCGGCGAGATGAGGGCAAGGTGCTGATGGCGATGATTTCAGGAATAGAGTATAATTGTGTTAAATTGTGATGGGAGGTATTTAATATGGGAGATAAAAGTCCTAAGAATAAGGAAAAGAAGAAGAAGAAGAAGGATGCTGAGAAGAAAGTTACTGCTCCAATATCTTCGATAGTGCCAGCGAACAAACCTAAATAATTATATTAATGTTGATAAAATTGTGTTGAAGAATCCTTCTACTGCATTGCTTGAAATTTAATTGCTTATGAGTCTGGTCCCCAGATCCTGAGCCACCTGGCTTACTGTCTTCGCTGGTGTGGCTTAGCTCAACGGTGGAATACACTAAAACTAGGATTGTACCATTTCAAAAAGCAAAAAGGGAGGTGAACGGATGGAACTGAGCGCACGCAATCAGCTGAAAGGCCGGGTCAAGGAGATCAAGGCGAATGAAGTTTCCGCAGAAGTGATCCTCGACGTTGGCGGACAGATCATGGTCGCTTCCATCACCGCAGACTCGGTAAAAAGACTGGCCCTGAAAGTCGGCGACGACGTCACCGCTATTGTCAAAGCGAGTTCAGTCATGCTGGCGAAATAGGTATCACGCTATAACAGAAAATTTGTATGCCTTAGAAATGGATGTAGGCCGCTACTTCACAAACAGGTAGCGGCCTAACCTTAAAGTAGAGGACCCATTTTTAACCCTTAAATGTCAGGCATGACAGCGCCCTGCGCCTTTACGGTTTTATTCCGCATTATGTCGGGGACGGCCGGTGTAGCGGCGATACGAGTTGATAAAAGCAAAAGGACAGGCAGATATTTTCTCCTGACAGGGTAGGAGTCATGATCGGACCTCGGAAATGGAGCCTGAGCATATGGCACGTGCTGCCGTGGCTGTTGTTGGCAGCTTTTGCGTGGCTGGTGGTGAGCCGTATCCAGGAGATAGAAAGACTGGCCCGGAGCATCGCGCGCGGATCCTGGCAACTGATTCTTTTCGCCGCATTGCTGCAGGTGGCCTACTACTTGCTCTACTCGTTGCTCTACCAGACAACCTTTGCGATTGTCGAACTCAACAAAGACGCATGGGAACTGCTTCTGGTCCTCCTCTCCTCACTTTTTATAAATGTGGTCGCCCCTCTTGGCGGCATGGCGGGGATCGCCCTCTTTGCAGATGACGCTTCTCTGAGCGGACGCTCACCTGCCCGGGCTACAGCGGGGATACTGCTAGTGAACTTGGTGGTTTTCATCGCCTTCTCGATTATACTGATCGCAGGCTTGGCCTATCTCTTCCTGCTCAAGCATCTGCAGCAATGGCAGGTGGCGGCAGCGATTATACTGCTGCTCAGCACCGTCTGCCTGGCCTTTCTGCTGCTGCTGGCACGCTGGAAGCCGCGGCTTCTGGAGATGCTGCTCCTATCGGTGCAGAAAGTTGTCGGCCGGTTCTCCTCCCGCATAAAGCGCCCGTCTCCCCTGGGCGGCAACTGGGCGGTAAAGAACATCGCGGAGTTCGCGTCTGCGGCAAGGGCTATCGGCATGAAGCCATGGCTTCTGGGGCTCAGCCTGCTGATAGCCTTCATCGCTCACTTGACGAGCATGTTAAGCCTCTACGTCGTCTTCCTGGCTTTCCGCAACCCGATCAGTTTTCCGGTGCTGGTGGCAGGGTATTCCATGGCGACCCTTTTCACTATCATCTCACCCACGCCGCAGGGGATCGGACTCGTGGAAGGGATAATGCCCCTGGTCTTCAGATCCTTAAATGTGCGCTATAGAACAGCCCTCTGGGCATCCCTCACCTTTCGCAGCCTCACCTTCTGGATACCCTTGATGATCGGCTTTTTCCTCTTTCGCTATCTCAGGACCTTTAAAGATAGAAAATAGAACCGTCGGAAGCATGGAAATACGCAGAACAATATATGCGAGACGCAATTATGAAAAATGTTTTAACCCCTGTTTGGTAAGGTTTTTTCCTTTCATGGATCTGCGCTTTACAAAACAGGGCATTTATATTAAATTATAGGCATCAATATATTATTTGAAATTACCCATCGCGTTCCACTTACATTTTCCTCAGAAGCATCCAGCCTTCCATCAGTGCTATGT
>JBEKKU010000093.1:0-8914 GCA_050010575.1 Thermacetogeniaceae bacterium
CTACCGGAAGATCCTCCGGGGGATCAACGATGCCCTGGATAGCCTGATCAATCCCCTGAAGGTAGCTGAGAATTACGTCGACCGGATCAGCAAGGGGGATATTCCGGAGAAGATCACCGAGGAATACAAGGGTGACTTCAATAATATTAAGAACAACCTGAACAGCTGCATCGACGAGATCGGCGTCCTGGTGGGCGAGGTCGGCGTGGTGATCGGGCTCGCCCGGGAGGGCGATCTGGCGAAGCGGGCCAACCCGGACCGTTCGAAGGGGGTCTACCGGAAGATCCTCCGGGGGATCAACGATGCCCTGGATAGCCTGATCAATCCCCTGAAGGTAGCTGAGAATTACGTCGACCGGATCAGCAAGGGAGATATTCCTGAAAAGATTACCGAGGAATACAAGGGTGACTTCAATAATATTAAGAACAACCTGAACAGCTGCATCGACGAGATAAAGGGCGTCACTGCAGAGATGACCAGCCTGGTGCAGGCTGCTTCGGAGGGTATCCTCTCCAAGCGCGGGGACGCCGATAAGCTCCACGGCGCCTATAAAAATACGATCCAAGGCATGAATGGGCTGATCGACTCGATAGCCAATCCACTCGAGGAATTGATGATCTGTCTGCAAAAAATGGCGGCCAACGACCTTACTAAAAAAATGTCTAAAGACTATTTAGGCATCTGGAGTGATATGAAAAACGCCGCCAACGATCTGCATGCCAGGCTGGTAAAAATACGGGAAACAGTTTCTCACATCAGTGATGGCAACCTGAGCGACCTTGAAGAATATAGGAGAATTGGGCGCAGAAGTGAAAATGATACACTGATGCCAGCATTTACTAAGCTGCTTGAATCTACCAATCAAATGGCAGATGTGGCGCAGTCAATCGCTAATGGCAATCTTTCGGTGGAGGTTTCTATCAGGTCGGAAAACGACGTGCTTGCCAAGAGCTTGACCAACATGATCAATGTCCTCAGCAGCCTGGAGAATGAAATGGGACTATTGTCCAAAGCAGCGCAGGAGGGGCAACTGCAGGTACGCGGTAATGCGGCAAAATTCAAGGGTGCGTATCACGGGATCCTGGCCGGTGTCAACGACACCCTGGATGCAGTGCTGAAGCCGATCAGGGAGGCTGCCGACTGCCTTAAGGAGATGGCCCAGGGCAACCTGGACGTGGCGATGAAGGGAGATTATAAGGGAGGCCACGCCGTCATCAAGGACAACCTCAACGCCACCCTGGCAGCCTTGAATGATATCCTGAACCAGGTATCAGTGGCGGTTGATCAGGTGACCACCGGAGCGCGCCAGGTCTCCGACTCCAGCCAATCCCTGTCGCAGGCAGCCACGGAATCGGCCAGTTCCCTCGAAGAAATTACAGCCTCCATGCACGAGCTGACATCCCAGACCAGCCAGAATGCCGAAAACGCCACCCAGGCCAACCAACTGGCTGCCCAGGCCAGAATGAGCGCTGAAAAGGGGAACCAGGAGATGGCCAACATGGTCAGGGCGATGAGTGATATCAACGCATCTGCGGCCAGTATCTCCAAGATCATCAAGGCGATCGACGAGATCGCCTTTCAGACCAACCTGCTTGCTCTTAACGCCGCCGTGGAGGCAGCCCGGGCCGGCAAGCACGGCAAAGGGTTCACAGTGGTGGCCGAGGAGGTCCGGAACCTGGCTCAGAGAAGCGCTGCTGCAGCCAAGGAGACGGCCGAGATGATCGAGGGTTCTATCAAGAAGACCGAGGTAGGTGCCAAGATCGCCGAGGATACATCCAAGGCTCTGGAGGAGATCGTCATTGGTTCCACCAAGGTGACCGACCTGATCGGCGAGATCGCCTCCGCCTCCAAGGAGCAGGCCCAGGGGATCGGCCAGATCAACCAGGGCCTGTCCCAGGTCGACCAGGTGACTCAGCAGGTGACGGCCAGTGCCGAGGAATCAGCTTCTGCCAGCGAGGAGCTGTCCAGCCAGTCTCTGCAGTTAAAACAGATGCTGACCAAATTCAAGCTGAAAAAGCAGGGTTTCAACATGACTGCTGCCGGGTTGCCGGAGGGAATCACACCGGAAATGCTGCAGATGCTCAAGAGCATGCTGCAGTCCCAGCAGATGGCTGCAGCTGCGGGGTCCTCCATGCGCTCCGGTCTCTCGGGCGCCAAGTTTCCCAGGAAGACAGAAACAGAGATCAAGCCATCCAGTCTAATCGCCCTGGATGACACAGAGTTCGGAGGCTTTTAAGCACATTAAGGAAGTGAACGGCAAGCATCGTGAGCTTAAGCGTTTACCACATTGCCGAATACTCTATTCAGGGGGATAAGTCTTGAACGGTTTTGATATAACCGCAGAGGAATTTCATTTAATCAGCAGTCTGGTATATGATAAATTCGGGATCAATTTAGGGGAGCATAAGCAGTCACTGGTAATTGAGCGCTTGCAGAAAGTTCTACGCCAAGGAGGATTCTCCAGCTTTAAAGAGTACTACTATAGTGTGATGCAGGATAGCACAGGACAGGCCCTGCTCACCTTGATTGATAAGATCTCTACCAACCATACCTTCTTCTTTAGGGAGAGCGACCACTTTGACGTTCTGACCACCGCAATCCTTCCAGAGATATTTAATAAACAACCAGGCATGGGGCAATCTCTAAGGCTCTGGTCGGCAGGCTGTTCGTCTGGCGAGGAGCCCTATTCCCTGGCAATGGCCATCAGTGAATCTCTCGGGCAAAAAAACAACAACCTGGACTTGGGCATACTGGCAACCGACATTTCCGTCACTGCCTTAGAGTCAGCATCTCGGGGGGTCTATTCGGAAGCTCAGGTGTCTCAGGTCCCGCTGCTTTTCAGAAAGCGGTATTTCACCCTTACGCCTGATGGAAATTGGGCCGTAAAAGAAAACCTTAAAAAAGCAATCCTATTTCGCCGTCTCAACCTGATGCGCCAGGTATATCCGTTCAAGGGCAAATTCCAGCTCATCTTTTGCCGGAACGTGATGATCTATTTTGACGCACCGACTAGAAATGCATTGTTGGGAAGGTTCTACAATTACCTGGAGCCAAACGGTTATCTTTTTGTGGGGCACTCAGAGTCGCTCGATCGCTCCAGCGGGCTGTTCAAGTACATAAAACCGGCGATATATCAGAAATTATGACATCCGCAGAGGTGGTCGCTGTTGAGAAAAATTAAGGTGCTCGTTGTTGACGACTCCGCCCTGGTGAGGGACATCTTATCACAGGGATTGTCGCTCGATCCCGCAATAGAAGTCGTTGGCACCGCTGCAGATCCTTACATCGCGCGAGACAAAATAATCAGCTTGAAACCCGATGTGCTTACCCTGGATGTCGAGATGCCCAGGATGGATGGGGTAGAATTCCTGCGCCGCCTGATGCCCCAGTTTCCCATACCGGTAGTGGTAGTCAGCGCCCTCACCAAAAAAGGAGCGGCGATCACCCTGGCCGCCATGGAGGCAGGGGCGGTCGAAGTTGTCACCAAGCCGAGCGTCGACGTCGCCCGCGGTTTAAATGACATGCTTTCGGATCTGCGGGCAAAGGTAAAGGTCGCTGCAGCCACCAATGTACACGCCTGGAAAGCGATACAGCGAACCGCGGCGCCTTTGAAGGTAAACAGCCAGGCACTGGCAGAATCGACCGATAAGGTGGTTGCCATCGGTGCTTCCACCGGCGGAACCGAGGCTATCCGCCGCATATTGAAAACTTTTCCTTCAGCCATGCCCGGTGTAGTCGTTGTCCAGCATATGCCTGCCGGTTTTACCAAGCATTTTGCCGATAGCTTGAACGATCTCTGTGCCATGGAAGTCATGGAGGCCAAAACAGGTGACCGGGTATTGCCGGGGAGAGTTCTGATCGCCCCCGGTGGCCTACAAATGACAGTTACAAGATCAGGCGGCGTTTACCTGGTCAATTGCCAACCCGGTGAGAATGTAAACGGACATTGCCCCTCTGTTGAGGTGCTCTTCATGTCCGTGGCCAAATATGTCGGCGCCAACGCCATCGGTATCATGCTCACCGGCATGGGCAGCGATGGAGCGGATGGAATGGTGGCCATGCGCAAAGCCGGAGCCAGGACAATGTCCCAGGATGAGGCCACTTCGGTGGTTTTCGGCATGCCCAAGGTTGCTTATGAGCGCGGAGGAGCTGAATGCCTCCTGCCATTGAACGCCATCCCTCAAGCAGTCATGAACCTGCTCAATGTTAAATAATATGAATTTAATCGTTATCGGCATCGGGGAAATGGGAGTTGACAACGCGCCTGGAAGTACCTTAAAGACCTTTGCGCTGGGATCCTGTGTTGGGGTAGTCATACTGGCGCCACGCCTACAGACAGCCGGCCTCCTGCATATAGCCCTGCCAGATTCCAGCATCAACCAGAAATTGGCGTTGGAAAGACCTGGCTATTTTGCGGATACCGGTATACCGATTCTGATCAGCAAAATAGCCGCTTACGGTTGCCAACGTGATGATTTGGTTGTCAAGATCGCCGGGGGAGCAAACATCATGGACCCGGAGAACAGGTTCAATATCGGAGTCAAGAATGTGCTTGCTGTTAAAAAGCACCTGTGGAGATACAGGCTGGGTCCTGTCTCTGAGAGTATCGGCGACAGGATCAGCAGGACATTGACGGTATTCGTGGAAACAGGCAAGGTGATCATTTTCTCACCGGGAAATGGGGAGTGGGAGTTATGACCGAAAAAGGGAACCTCAATTCCTTTTTAATTGTTGACGATTCCGGTACTGCCAGGATGATTATCAGACAATGTATCGAAATTGCCGGTTTTCACGGCAAGGAATTCTTCGAAGCGCGTGATGTAAAGGAAGCCTGGCAGATATTACAGCAGCAAAAGGTGGATCTGATTGTTACCGACTTGAACATGCCCGGGTTAGATGGCCGTGACTTGCTCAGGCTTATTAAAGGCGCGCCTGAGCTCTCCTCTACCTGTGTGATAGTGATAACCAGCACTAAAAACCCTGCAAAAGAGGCTGAACTAAGAGATTTAGGGGCATCGTCCGTATTGGATAAGCCCGTCTCCCCAGCCTGCATCTATCAGGTACTTATGAATTTAACCAGGAATGATAGCAGGAGTGACCAAACCAAATGAGTGCCGATCTAAATAGCAAGTTATGCCAGGCCCTGATCGAGGTTGTGGCAGACCTATCCTTCATCTGCCTGATGGAGCTTCCCGGGGGGGAGCCCCCTCCAAATACCGGCCAGCAGCTACAAGCCATGATACCGGTGCATCAACCATATAAAGAAAAATTTCTTTTAACCATAGAATCACGCTTGATGCAAGAAATAACTTGCAATATTTACGGATTGGACGCGGTACAACTAACTAAAGAACATCAACTTGATACCCTTAACGAACTTTTAAACAATATTGCCGGAAAGTTCATGCAGATCCTCACCCCGCCTTCGATTCAGTTTGAATTGGGGTTGCCAGTGCTGGATATAGACCGTACGATATCGGGTGAGCCTGCCCTAAACCTGGTTTTTCATTCTGACGAGAGCTATCTGGTGTTCTCTCTAATCGGAACAAATCTTATTGGTGAGGTGAGGAAATGACAATCAGGGTTTTGGTGGTGGATGATTCTCCGTTTATCCACAAGGCAATTGCCAGGGCGCTGCCCGAGGATGAATACGAAATCTGTGGTGTCGGCAAGAACGGAAGGGAAGGAATAGAGCTTTATCAAAAGCTGGCCCCGGATATTGTCACCATGGACGTTACCATGCCCATAGTTGACGGGATCCAAGCTGCAGGGGAAATACTGAAGGGAGATCCCCGGGCATGCATCATCCTGCTCAGCGCCATGGGAGATGAGGAACTGATCCAACAGGCCAAGGCTATGGGTATCAAGACAACCGTTCAAAAACCATTTAAAGCACCTGAACTGCTGGCTGCGATTAACATGGTATATAAACCGAAACCAAGCAACCCTGCTGTATCACCAGTAAGTGAACAGCCGGCAACATACTCGGACTACTTCCGCTCCGCCTTAGAAAACACTTTAAAGGAAATGGCAGATCTTGATTGTTCCTGTGGGAGAACGGAGATTCAAGAAGGTATCTTAGCCTCGAAAGGGGTTGCAGTGATCCTGGGTGTGACCGGCAAGAGATCCGGCCGGATCATCCTGGACACGTCCAGAGAGGTGGCCTGTTGCCTGAGCGAGGCTATGAACGGAGAAAAGTACGAACTGGAAGATGATTTCATCTTATACTCGCTGTCCGAGATCTTAAACATTCTGTCAGGAAAAGCCATTACCCGGATCAACAACATACACAAGGATACGAACCTGCGACTCGGCCCTCCCAGCATTTTCGTGGGCAATCCGCTGAACATCAACAGCCCTAAGATCAAGGCTGAAATAATCAAGGCTACGACAACCGCCGGTGATATCTCCCTTAATGTGGGTTTCGAAGGAGGGGATAAGTAACATGGATGCTAAGATGTTCTCCCCTTTTCTGGATGCAGTTTTCCAAGTTCTACCGGGATTAGGGCTGCAACAGGTCGAGCGGGGGGGGCTCACTCTCAAGGAAAATATGCAGGCAACAAATGAGGTTACCGCTCTGGTTGGACTTTCTCACGACCTGCAAGGCAATGTGGCGATCAGCATGAGCGAGCATACAGCCAAGAGGATAGCTTCTATCATGATGATGGGAAAGCCAGTGGCCATACTCGACGAAATGGCTCAGAGCGCCATTGCCGAGTTGGCCAACATGCTGGCATCCAGCGCCGTCACAGCCTTTGATCAAAATGGTCTGGCGGTGGGCGTATCACCACCCACCCTGATTACGGGAAAAAATCTGTTCTGTATCGTCAGCCAGGTAAAAGCACTGGCGGTACAAATCCGGACCGAAACAGGCCCGATCGAGATCAGTATTGGCCTGGAAATCTAGACATCTTTGAACGGCGGGCAGAGAAGACTGTTTTCCCTCTGAGCAAGACCTGTGCACTATTTTTGAAAGTACTTGGTAAAGCGAGACCGTTCATCTCTATTCCTGCTCTGGTTGCTACCAGTAGTTTCGGAGGCGCTTTCAAGGATGATCTTATCCATTAAAGTACAACAGCCATCGCAATAACGTCCACTGCGTATAGGCTTGCCACAGCGCTCACAGTTAAGTGTAATTGAATTTTCAGGCCCTAAAAGGAGCCTCCCTTTTTTTAAGAAAACTAAGATTTTTTTCTCAGCAACACCTGTCTTCTCGCTGACTTCCGAAATTCCAGCGCCTGGATTATGCCTTAAACAATTTTTAATCAATTCATAATCCTCTTCTTCTTTATTTACACAATCCGGGCAGAGATCCCTGGCTGTAAATTCAAAGATGCGACCACACTCTGAGCAGTTGCGTAGACTCATTCAGCAAGTTCCCCCTGTCTTTGCTCCGCTTTAAACGCCCACGGAGATGCTCAACTTTAAATTCGTTTTGATTACTCAGTCAGCAAATGATTCTTGCAAAACTTTATACATTCTGAAAGATCCAAGGACTCGAACAAAACCTCTCTATGCTTGCCCTTGATCGCTACCACGCTAAATTTATCATGTTGGTCCTCAATCTTAATCTTTTCGTAGAGATCAATATTTACATATACATGCGCCTTTCCTATGCTAGTTTTTAGCCATTTAACCACATAATCACCTCCTCAGAACCACCCTAACCCCTCTTCCTCATGTTGCCACTTTTACAAAGGCAGAAACACACGTGGTGAAGTGGGTATAAAGATTCCCGACAGCTGGATTTAAAGCAATCCTCTTCTCCTAAGTCCTATCTCTTTCTCGAACACAAAAGCAACTATTTTATCGCGATCGTTTTCATAAATCATAAAAAAATCAATTCCTGCACGGTAAAGTTTTCTCGTGCTAAGAAAATCAACGCGTTGGACACAGCCGATAGCTGTTATATAATCATGCCCTGCCAAATATAGCTTCATCTTCACGTTGGCGCCGACATCAAGCTTAGTGCTAGTTGACAGCAAGATTCCTCCACCGCTGATATTTAGAGTTAATCCCTCATAACTCTGGGATTCAGTGTCATCATCCTCTTTTTCAATATTAAATATGACTTTTAACATCGCCTGGATTCTGAAATAAGAGCGCCGCTGCATTCTCTGTAATTCTGAGCATTTTCTAATTGTTATAATTGGTATGCTCGCATTTGCTCTCGCAATAACTTTTGCTTCAAATGCATACTGGCATGTATTATCCCAAAAAAACATATTAATTTTATCTCCTACGTTAACTGGCACCAGAACACCGTCTTTAACAGGTGCAGCAACAACAATGACCTCATCATCGACGATATCTTCAACTCTGCTATAGTAATTGCCTTTATAGTGTTCTTCGACCAGGTTTAACTGTATTCTCTGATTAACCTTCAGTTTCTCTATCAATTTCGAGCCCTCTCTCTTTTACGGATCGTTTCTTTACAAACCCAGCCCAGGTTATTCTCAATAATACACCTCAAAACAGGTCAGGATAATGGTCTCTACGAATTTAGAACGTGTAAAAAGTAAAGAGTTCAGATCAAATAACAACCGTCAGGCTACAACCTGGCGGTTATCCTTTTATAACTAGGTTTATAGGTAGTGTAGTGTATGTGTAGTATTTACAACTCATATTTATTTTCAAACCCAGTAACCATTGGCATTTTGGTGCGCCATGAGGGGCTTGACTCTTTAATCCGGGGATTAAGAATTGCCAGGCAGTACCTAAGTGTAATTCTACTAGATCTCAAGACAGCTTGTCTACTATTACATTTTAGAGATTGTTGTCTTTCTTAGGCCTTATTAAATCTAGCATTTTAATCCTAGTATCATATCAACACTAAAACTATAATATATCTCATTTTAATGGTATACTTTTCCCAGGGAGGGAGGGGTATACCTTGCCAAAAGTAAAATACCAT
>JBEKKU010000094.1:0-8910 GCA_050010575.1 Thermacetogeniaceae bacterium
AAGATACCTTCTTGCCGACAGCAATCAGGACCTGATCAACCTGTTTCTGACCCTGCAGGGCGAGGGAGCGGAGTTTATCGGCTACTGCCGGTCTTTCTTCACCGGGGAGAACAACGCCGAGGGGCGCTACTACGAGTTGCGCCAGGAGTTTAATACCACCTCCGACACCCGCCTCAAATCAGCCCTGTTTCTCTACCTGAACCGCCATGCCTACAACGGGCTCTGCCGCCACAACTTGAGGGGTGGCTTCAACGTCCCCTTCGGGCAGTACCGCCAGCCGTATTTCCCCGGCAAGGAGATGCGGCATTTCCTGACCAGGGCTGACAGGGCGGCCTTCAGGCTGGCCGATTTCAGGGAGACCATGAGGTTGGCAAGGAGGGGCGATGTCGTCTACTGCGACCCTCCCTACGTGCCCCTGAGCGCTACGGCCAACTTCACCAGCTACAGCTCCGGGGGTTTTGGCAGGGAGGAGCAGGCGCAATTGGCGGAGCTGGCTCAAGAGTTGGCCGGCAGAGGAGTTCCGGTGCTGGTCTCCAACCACGCCACGGAGTTCACGCTGAACGCCTATCAGTCTGCCAGGATCACCTGCTTTGACGTCCAGCGGTTTATCAGCTGCGATGGCGCCAACCGGGGCAAAGTCGAGGAGGTCCTGGCCCTGTTCGGTGATAAGGTGATCGTTTGAGCGAGGTACCCAGGCAGGGAGCGCTGGCGTCCGTCCCACAATATTTCCCGATCGCTGACCACCACTTATGACCAACAGCCAAATCAGGTGTCATTGACAAATTTTCCCCGCCTATGCTAAGCTAGTACCAGTTTTAGCCCCTGGATACCCTGATGAAAGGGGTATCCACTTTCATCTCTTAAGACCGGGGCTATGGGCGTGTTACGGCCAGGTTATGGCTGTTGTTGCTTTAGGAGGGCCTGTATGAATTACTTTCTCACTGCAGAGCAAGAGTTGATCCAGCAGATCACCCGCCGGTTCGCCCGGGAGCGGGTGGCTCCGGTGGCCGCCGAGCTGGACGAGAAGGGCGAGTTCCCTCGTAAGCTGCTCGGTGTACTGGCAAAAACCGATCTCTGCGGTGTCTCTATACCCGAGGCTTATGGCGGACTGGGCGAGGGTATATTTGGATTCTGCCTGGTGGTGGAGGAGATTAGCCGGGTCGATTCAGGGGTGGCCATCTGCTTCGCGGCCACTGGGCTCGGCACCATCCCCCTATTGTTATTCGGTACCGAGGAGCAGAAACAGCAATACCTCCCGGATGTGGCGGCCGGCAAGAAGCTAGGCGCTTTCGCCCTCACTGAGGCCAACGCCGGCAGCGATTCCTCCGCCCAGGAGACCACCGCCGTCAGAGACGGCGACTATTACGTCTTAAACGGCACCAAACAGTGGATCACCAACGGCAGGGAGGCCGATATCTATACCGTGATCGCCGTGACCAACAAGGCCAAGGGCGCCCGCGGTATCAGCGCTTTCATAGTGGAAAAAGGCACGCCAGGCTTCTCCTTCGGTAAGAAGGAGCAAAAGATGGGTATTCGCGCCTCCTCCACCACCGGGCTGATCTTTAACAACTGCCGGGTGCCCGGGGCAAACCTGCTGGCCCGGGAGGGCATGGGCCTGATCGTTGCCCTGAAAACCCTCGACAAGTCCAGGCCCGGAGTGGGGGCGCAGGCGGTGGGTATCGCCCAGGGCGCTCTCGACCAGGCTATCAAGTTTGCCCGGCAGCGGGTGCAGTTCGGGCAGCCGATCATCCAATTCCAGGCGATTCAGCACATGCTGGCCGATATGGCCACCCAGACCGAGGCGGCCAGAGCGCTGGTCTACAGCGTCGCCCGGACGATCGATTCCGGGACGAAGGAGATCTCCAAGGCCTCGGCCATGGCCAAGATGTTTGCGTCGGATGTGGCCATGCGGGTGACCACCGATGCAGTACAGGTGATGGGCGGCGCCGGTTACATGAAGGAGTACCCGGTGGAGAAGATGATGAGGGATGCCAAGATCACCCAGATCTACGAGGGCACCAACCAGATCCAGCGTAGCGTCATCGCCTCTGAACTGATCAAAGAGCGTGACGAATGGTAAAGCTATTTCGGGCGGTGAATTGATTGCAAATAGTCGTCTGTATCAAGCAGGTTCCCGATACCGCTGAGGTGAAAATCGACCGGGAGACCAACACCCTGATCAGGGAGGGCGTCCCCAGTATCATCAACCCCTTCGACCTGCATGCCGTCGAGGAGGCGCTACTGCTCAGGGAGCGTTTCGGAGGGTCGGTAACCTTGCTCAGCATGGGCCCGCCTCAGGTGGAGGCGGCCCTCCGGGAGGCCCTGTCCCTGGGCGTCGATCAGGCCGTTCTCCTGAGCGACCGGGCCTTTGCCGGGGCCGATACCCTGGCCACCTCCTACACCCTGGCCGCCGGCATCAGAAAGATCGGGGCCTTTGACCTGATCCTGTGCGGGAAGCAGGCGATCGACGGGGATACCGCCCAGGTGGGGCCGGAGATCGCTGAATGGTTGGATATTCCCCACCTGACTTATGTGAGCAGTATAGATGAGATAATCCTGGCAGAACCAGCTAAGATTACTGTTTCGAGGCTGATTGAGGGCGGTTATGAACAGGTCCGCGCTTCTCTCCCGGTGCTGTTGACCGTGGTGCGGGAACTGAACGAGCCCCGCCTGCCGTCATTTAGGGCCAGCCTGCGGGCCAGAACTCAGGCGATCGCGGCCTGGGGGGTGGCCGACCTGGATGTTGACCCGGAGCGCCTGGGAATTTCGGGTTCTCCCACCAGGGTGAACCGGATCTTCGTTCCGGAATACGACCGGCAGGGGCAGGTTTTTACCGGCAGCCCGGAGGACCAGGCCAAGGCCCTGGTGGTTGCCCTGCGGTCGGCCAGACTGATATAGAACTGTCTTTTCATCAGCATCTGACTCAAACATTTGACTAGCGGAGGCAATCATGTCCCAGATCAAGCTGGTTTCCGATCGCTGTACAGGGTGCGGGGAATGTATCGCCGCCTGCCTCTATAACGCCGTCACCATGGAGAATGGCCTGCCCATCTTCGGCGATGCCTGCAACCTGTGCGGGGCCTGCGCCGAGGCCTGCCCGTCCGGCGCTATCGAGGTGCTCGCCACAGCGGGCAAACCGGCTGTAGATAAAACCTCTTACCGGGACATCTGGGTGTTTGGCGAGACCAGGGACGGCCAACCGGCCAAGGTGGTGCTGCAACTGCTCGGTGCCGGGCGCAGTCTGGCCGATCAGACCGGTCAGAAGCTGTGTGCCGTGCTGATCGGAGATAACTTGGGCGGCCTACCAGAGTTGCTGATCGCCCACGGGGCCGACCGGGTCTTGCTGGGCGAGCAACCGGCCCTGGCCGCCTTTCGTGACGAACCTTATACGGCCGTTTTAGCCAGCGCGGTCAATCAATACCGGCCATCCATTATCTTATTCGGGGCGACTGCTGCCGGGCGCTCCTTGGCGCCGCGCCTGGCCGCCCGCCTGCGCACCGGTCTGACCGCCGATTGCACCGGGCTATCCATCGATCGGGACAGCGGCGACCTGCTGCAGACGCGTCCCGCCTTCGGCGGCAATATCATGGCCGCCATCGTCACCCCTAATCACCGGCCGCAGCTGGCCACCGTGCGCCCAGGCGTGCTCAAGCCGCTGCAGTGCGACAAGTTGCGCCAGGGAGAAGTAATCAGGCTGGCTATCGGCGATGACCTGCTGGCAGCCCGTACCGAAGTGCTGGGATTTACCGTTGCAGAAGGTGAGGCGGTGAACCTCGAGGATGCCTCCATCATCGTGGCCGGGGGCCGCGGCCTGGGCAGCGCCGAGAACTTCGAACTGGTCAAGGAGCTGGCCTCCCTGCTGGGAGGCGCCGTGGGGGCCTCCCGGGCGGCCGTCGACGAGGGCTGGATCTCCTATGCCCACCAGGTCGGGCAGACCGGCAAGACGGTCTCCCCCAGGCTGTTCATCGCCTGCGGCATCTCCGGCGCCATCCAGCACCTGGTCGGCATGCAGGGCTCCGAGATCATCGTGGCCATCAACAAGAACCCCGACGCCCCCATCTTCAAGGCAGCCACCTACGGCCTGATAGGGGACGCGCCAACCATCCTGAAAGAGTTGATCGCCCAACTCCAGTCCGGGGCCTGAAGTTCGCTTCACCGGTGTGTCAGGCTACCGGAAACAGCCCCTTGGGCAGCTGGATCGCCTCCGGTGGGCTATACTCGTACGTCTCCTGGGCGGTAGAGTCTATGGTCGTCGATTTATCCTGTTGGTTTTGAGCGTCAGGGGCTAAGGTTAGAGTGGTTGTCAGCTTATCCTGAATGATATTGTTTATGGCGTTGGTGTACAATTCTTCGCGGACAGTCCCGGTGGCCGCGCTGTCATCCATAGATGGCGACGGCGCCCGGTCTTTGCTGTCGGGGTTGGCGCCCAGGAGCTTGTCGATCAGGTTGCTGTCGGTGCGTTTATCGAGATTGACCGAGTATCTGGTGGTGAGTTCACCGTTCCAGATGAACTTTTCATCCACCTTATACGGCAGCATGTAATAATTCAGATAGCTCTCCTCGGGGCTGGTATCCGACAGAAAGGGCAGGTCCAGGGCATCCTGTCCGGCGATCTCCCAGGGGTCGTCGTCGAATTTTTCGTAAACCTGATCCCCCTTCTTGATAATTTCCACGGAAAGCTGATCTTCCAGTTCTCCATCAGCATCATCGGTGGTCTTCGAGATCTCCATCTGAATGTGGAGATCATCCCCGTTGCTCGCCACTTTCGCCCTCAAGTCCAGGTTGACGTCGAGCGGGGAGCCATCCTCCTTGATCTCCTGATGGATGACCACCTTTCCTGAATTGGACTGGTTGAGTTTTGTAAACGCTTCGAACAGCCTCGCTTGCACCGGTGTCAAGTTGTGCAGGATGACCACCGTATGGGTGTCGGCGATCCAGATTACCTTTGCGTCCATGCTTTCGGCCAGGAACCGCAACGGTACCAGCAAATGACCCTCACTCACCTTCGCTGCCTCGTCCAGGGCGACTTTTTGGCCGTCAACGGTAGCGCTACTACTGCCCGGTTGTAAGATCATGGTATGCCCGCCCCCGGTGACCACAGCTTTCATGGCTTCCGGATCCCACTGCACCTCTGCTCCCAGTTTTTCCAAGACCCCGTGCAGGGGGACCATTATTCTCCCCCGATCGATCGCCGGGCTGGTATCCAGGGCAACCTGTTCGTCGTTCACTTTTACAGTGATGGCGGTTGGCTGGCCGGTTGCTGCGGCTGCTGCCGGCAGGAGCCCTATTGCCAGCATTATCATGGCACAGGCGATGATCATCTTTTGCCGAACCGGCATGGCGTTCATCCTCTCATTCCAGCAAAGTTATCTGCAATTCGGCTTCCCGGCAAGATTTCAGCCTGCCTCCATGGTCTTGCGATATGCCTGCACAGCTAGCGGTTAAGAGTACGCTTCACCATATGTTGTCATAATCCTGCCGGCTTGTCCTGCAATTTTAAAGTATTCGGACCGATGCCTTCTCATGTCAAATATCCGGTAACAATCGCTTCTCCTATTTAACCCGGGGCAGGAGATCGCCTGAACGCAAATAGGGCGAACACGCTTTGCGGTAGGCGGAAAATTTGATATAATACTACCGAAACAACTAGTGCGGAGAGATGGCTGAGTTGGTCGAAGGCGCTCGACTGGAAATCGAGTAGGCGGGCATAACTCGCCTCGTGGGTTCGAATCCCACTCTCTCCGCCATTTATATTGGGGTAACGGATTTTCAGTTGTGAGCAGCTCCAGATCATGCTCGTGCATACCTTTCAAAAATGTGTATCGAAGGGTTAGCGATTATCATGATTGGCCAGGTCGAAACACTACGGGAGGGGCACAATATGCGATGGCTATGCGATTACAGAATGCATTGGTGGCAGATTGGGCTGTTGAAGATCGCCGTACTTGCTTTCGGCATCCTTGCCGGCGCTTACTTTTATCGCTTTTTCTTAGGCGGTCCGGGGATCTTAATACTCCTCTGGTGCCTATTTCTGATCCCGGCAATCTATCTCGTTCTGATTTTACCAAAGCTGAGAGCATGATTAGTGTTTCTGGGACTGGATAAAAACGTGCGCCCATAGCTCAATTGGATAGAGCGACAGACTTCGGATCTGTAGGTTGGGGGTTCAATTCCCTCTGGGCGCACCACTTGCAATGAACAATGGCAAGGCTTCCGGGATACAGAAGCGCTTGCCGTTTCCATTTGATGACTTATTGACTTATTAATGATGATAGATAGCATGCTGCAGCAAACCGCTTGATGTTAAATAGAGGTATTTTGTGGTAAATTAGTGGGCGGAGGGATCGGCGCCATGAAGTTTATAGTGTTCAACTAACATCTTCAGGAGGCGTGGAAATGGCTAGCAAATCTTCTGCATGTGAATCCTGCTCCAAAAAACACGAACATTGCGAGGATGAATGCCTCAAGTCGCTATTCGTGGCCCGGAACGACATCAAGTCGGTGGTGGCGGTGATGAGCGGCAAGGGAGGGGTGGGCAAGTCCACGGTTACCTCCCTGCTGGCAGTGCTGATGGCCAAAAAAGGCCATCAGGTGGGCATCCTCGATGCCGATATCACCGGTCCCAGCATCCCCAGAATGTTCGGGTTGAAGGGCGGCACCGTAAAAACCGGCCCCCAAGGGATGGAGCCAGCCAGGACCGGGCTGGGGATCAAGGTCATGTCCCTGAACCTGATCCTCGAGCGCGAGGATGAGGCTGCGGTATGGCGCGGCCCCATGCTGATGGGGGTGGTAAAGCAGTTCTGGGAGGATGTGAACTGGGGACCACTCGACTATCTCTTCGTGGATCTGCCTCCGGGGACCGGTGACGTGCCCCTGACGATCCTTCAGGGTCTGCCTCTGAAGGGAATCATTCTGGTGCTGTCGCCCCAGGACCTAGCGGTGATGATCGTCAAAAAGGCGATCAAGATGGCGCGCCTGCTGGAGGTACCGGTTATCGGCCTGGTGGAGAACATGGCCTATCTGGAGTGCCCCGGCTGCGGCGATGTCCTGCATCCCTTCGGCAAGCCTAAGGGACAACAGGTGAGCATGGAGACAGGCATCCCCCTGTTGGCTACCCTGCCGATACAGAGCCAGATCTCCATCCTGGGGGACCAGGGCAAGATTGAGATACTGGAGAGTGGGGTCTTTTCAGGCATTGTTGCTCAGTTGGAGGACCTGTAACGGCCTTGGGGGAGGCGCGCGATCTGCCAAGCAGGGAATGCCAACAGGGGTTGTACCTGGCATGATATAATATAGGCTGAAGAATCAATAAGCAGGCCTGTTTGGGGAGATGTTTCCGATGAGCCATGACCGCTTGCGCCATCTTGCCGGGAGCGAGCGCCACCGTGGCAAGCTGGATGACGCCGACGGAGTGGCGCTCACCGAGTATGGCTGCGGCGATGGCATCATTTTTTTTGTCAAGGTGGTTGATGATCGCCTGGTCAAGGTCCGATACCTGTTGAAGGGCTGTCAGAACCTGGCTGCCTGCTGCAGTGCCGCCGCTGCCCTGACTGAGGGCAAGGAAATCTGGGAGGCGATGCTGATCTCCCCCAGGGATATCGAAGCTGCAGTAGGTGAACTGCCCCCCGAGGAACAGCATACCACCGACTACGTGGTGGAGGCCCTGTACAGGGCGATCCGCGACTATCAGGAAAAGCATGATGTCTCCCTGTCCAAGTCCATGCTGGGGGCCGGGTGGCGGTCTCTGTACGTCCGGGCCCAGAAGCCCCCGCTCAAATCCTGAGCAAATTGTCTCCTCAACCCAGCTCGAAGATCCTCGGCGCCTGGTAGCTCGGCATTATCGATTTCAGCCGGATGTTATTGCGGATGACTGGAGTCTACTGCTGACCGCCCTGAGCAGCCTGGAAGACGCCTCGTCAAAGGTGAATTTGAGCTTTGGCCTGAATCCTGGCCTGGCCACCTGATTACCCGGTTCCAAAAAAATTACACCTTTGCATCAGTGGATGCAGGGTTATTTATCCTGGGCGTCGAAAATCTGCCATATCTGTAGCGGGATTTATCCGAATCTTTTAGAGAAGGTGAGTTGCTGTGCGCCCCAGATTACTCTTGCCGGTTTTGCTCTCGATGATGTTGTTTGTGTTGGCCGGAGGCGCCGCCTGGGCTGACTCTGTATCTTTCAACGATACCCAATCCCACTGGGCGAGCCAGGAGATCAAGCTGGTCTATGCCCGGGGGATCATGCTGGGAGTAGGCAACGGCCTGTTCGCTCCGGAGCAGCCCTTGACGCGGGCTCAACTGGTTGTCAGCCTGGTCAAGGAATTTGGGCTGAGCCCAGCCGGAGCTGCGGGTTCACAGTTCACGGCCGCCTATGATGACGTGCCGAAAACTGCCTGGTATGCTGATGCCGCAGTGATCTGTGCTGCCAACCACATCTTCAGCGTCGATGGTCGCAGCTTCAACCCCCAGGCACCGGTCACTCGCCTGGAAACTGCTGTTGCCGTGGCCCGCTGCTTCACGGCGAGCAAGCTCCAGGCCCCGGCGATGTCAGCTCAGGCGAGCTACGCCGATACCAAGAATGTGGGCCCTGACGGCCAGGCCGGCATTTCCCTGGTCACCTATTCGGGGATCATGCGCGGATACGGCGGCTATTTTCGCCCTGGCGACCGCCTGACCAGGGCTGAGGCGGCCTGTGTCCTGTCCCGTGCCAACGAGGTCATACGCCTGAAGCCATAAGTAATCGAATAGCCATTAGTCCCCATGAGCGCCTGCTGCTCTCTGCGCAGGCCGGCCTTGCTGCGGAAGCATGGGGAGCACGGGGACAGCAAATCCCTGGATGTCTTTAACCTTTTTCGGCGAGAAGTCTCCCATCCTCTAAGGTGGGAGATAAATTGCCGCCGCCAAGTATTGGCG
>JBEKKU010000095.1:0-8754 GCA_050010575.1 Thermacetogeniaceae bacterium
AGCTGATCGTGGTCATTCTTCCGGATACCGGCGAGCGATATTTGAGCACTCCCCTCTTCCAGATAGAAGACAAGAGCTCCACCTGTAACAAGAACTAGGTTGAGGCGCCAAGAATCGTTATTAATCACTATAACTTGAGTTTCGAAAGAGCCGTTGAAGGGAGTGCGACTAAGTGAGCGAAAACTGGAGCTTTGCCACGCAGGCGGTGCATGCCGGACAGCAGGTCGATCCTACTACAGGGGCCCGGGCGGTGCCGATCTACCAGACAACGTCTTATGTTTTCAATGATGCGGACCATGCTGCCAACCTGTTTGGGCTGAAGGAATTCGGCAACATCTACAGCAGGATCATGAACCCGACCTGTGATGTTTTCGAACAGCGGGTAGCTGTTCTGGAGGGTGGAGTGGGCGCTCTGGCCGCCGGTTCTGGGGCTGCGGCCATTACTCTGGCGATACTGAATATCGCCGGCGCCGGCGACGAGATCGTATCCTCCAGCAATCTCTATGGGGGTACCTTCAACCTGTTTGCCCACACCTTTGCCAAGATCGGTATCAAGGTCAAGTTTGTCGATCCCGGTGAACCTGAGAATTTCCGGGGAGCCATTACCTCAAAGACCAAGGCTCTGTATGCGGAGACGATCGGCAACCCCAAAAGCGATGTTCCCGATCTGGAGGCAATCGCTAAAATTGCTCACGAGGCGGGAGTCCCTCTGATCATTGACAGCACTTTTGCCACTCCCTACCTGTGCCGGCCATTTGAACACGGCGCCGATATTGTGGTTCACTCAGCCACCAAATTTATCGGTGGCCATGGCACTTCCATTGGGGGTATCATCGTCGACAGCGGAAACTTTGACTGGAACAATGGCAAGTTTCCCGGCCTGGTAGATCCGGATCCCAGCTATCACGGGATCAGGTACATGGAGGCCTTCGGAAAACTGGCTTACATCATCAAGGTCCGCGTTCAGTTGATGAGAGACATCGGTGCCTGCATGAGCCCGTTCAACGCCTTTCTTTTCCTGCAAGGCCTGGAAACATTGCCCCTGAGAATGGAAAGGCACAGCGCCAATGCTCTGGCAGTAGCCAAATACCTGCAGTCACACCCAGGGGTGACCTGGGTGAACTATCCGGGTCTACCCGGTGACGCTTCCTACGAATTGGGTAAGAAGTACCTGCCCAAAGGCTGCGGAGCCATTTTCGCTTTTGGAGTCAAGGGGGGGCGGGAAGCCGGTCGCAAACTGGTCAACAGTGTAAAGCTGTTCTCGCTGCTGGCCAATGTTGGTGACGCCAAATCCCTGATCATTCATCCCGCTTCAACCACGCACCAGCAGTTGACTGCGGAACAACAACTGAGTTCGGGGGTTACGGAAGATCTGATCCGTCTTTCCATAGGGATTGAGGATGTCGCAGATATCATCGGTGATCTGGAGCAGGCGCTGGAGATTGCCACAAAATAATAGGAGACGGCCGCGCCCGCGCCGGCGGGCACCCGGAAGCTCAGAGCCTGCATGGGCCTGCCACTAATGAAGCCGCCTTGTCGTGGAGACATTATCGGTAAAGCAGTCTCAGGCACTGACTACCAGAGAGTATATGTCACGGGTAAAATAGATAACTAAGTCAAACACTGACACGGGAGCTGAATCGAAATGCGCAAGGTTTATTTGGATCATGCTGCAACCACGCCTCTGCACCCAGAAGTCTTAGCGCTGATGTACGAGTTTATGAGGGATACCTTTGGCAATCCCTCCAGCGTGCACTCTTTCGGCAGGGAGGCCAAAAAATTCACAGAGGAAGCACGTCAGAAAGTGGCTGATCTGATTGGGGCGACACCGGAGGAGATTTATTTCACCAGCGGCGGAACCGAAGCAGACAACATCGCTATTATCGGCACGGCAATGGCCAGGCGGAAAAACGGCAACCATATCATCACCAGCGCCATCGAGCACCACGCCGTGCTGGATACTTTCAAGTATCTTGGAAAGAATGGATTTGAGGTCACCCTTTTACCCGTTGACAAATATGGCATGGTCGACCCGGATGAGGTGGCCAGGGCAATCAGGAAGGAAACCACGCTGGTTACGATCATGCATGCCAACAACGAGATCGGGACAATCCAACCGATCGCCGAGATCGGCCGGATTGTCCGGGAGCAGGGGGTGGTTTTTCACAGCGACGCTGTTCAGACCTTGACCAAGATCCCCGTTAATGTGGATGATCTGGACGTAGACCTGCTCTCGCTGTCATCGCACAAGATCTACGGCCCGAAGGGAATTGGAGCGCTATACGTGAGGAAGGGGATCAGGCTGCAGCCGATCATGCACGGCGGAGGACAGGAGCGCAAGCTGCGTTCGGGCACGGAAAACACCTCTGGTATCGTGGGATTCGGGAAGGCGGCTGAGATCGGCGCCCGGGACTTGGAGCAGGAGTCAAGGCGGGTTAAAGGCTTGAGAGATGAACTGATCGGGCGGGTGCTCGCTGAAATTTCATCGGTAACGCTGAACGGTCATCCGGAGCAGCGATTGCCCAATAACGCCAATTTCAGCGTTGCCTATGTGGAAGGAGAGTCCCTGGTGCTGAGCCTGGACCTGGACGGGATCGCCGTCTCCTCCGGATCGGCGTGCAGTTCGGGTTCGTTACAGCCATCACATGTCCTAAAGGCGCTTGGCCTGCCTCACGAGATGATGCACGGATCGCTCAGGATGACCCTGGGCCGGGCCAATAGCGAGGAAGATATCGACTATGTGGTTAAATCGTTGAAAAACATTGTCACCAGGTTGCGTAGTTTTTCTCCCCTGGCACAACCGACACGGGCTTAACAACATTGCCTAAATGTAGTAGAATAAAGTGAAACTTGCATCAGATGGGGTTTTAACCCCATCTGATGCTTAGTTGAACAGATCCAGGAGCTTAGCGCCCCTTACCTGTGCCGTTTTCTTCAGGCCGGGCTTTAGCCCGGATACGGCGCTCACCGCTTGTACTTGTTTTTACCAAAATTATTATGAAACAAGTATAAGTGCGACTAAAGCTTCTGCCTGCGCTAAAGCTTGGCACAAGCCAAGTCTTCTTTACAGAGCGGGGGTATTAGGGGCGGTTAGCTATCGGATAAATGTAAAGCTGTAGGAAAGAGGCGTTGCCAGTGTACAACGAAACTGTGATGGATAACTTTCAAAATCCCCAGAACGTCGGACAGATCCCTGATGCCGATGGTATTGGTGAGGTTGGCAACATTGTTTGTGGTGATATTCTGAGAGTCTACATAAAAGTCAAAGACGGCAAACTCGATGACGTCAAGTATATGACTTACGGCTGTGCTGCAGCTACTGCCTCGGGAAGCATGATGACAACTCTGGCCAAGGGTTTGACCATTGAGGAAGGCCTTAATCTGGTCAATAAAGATGTCGCCAGAGCCCTTGGCGGGTTGCCGCCTCAGAAGGTACACTGCTCCAATCTGGCCGCAGATGCATTGCACAAGGCGATCCGGGACTGGCAGCGGAAGACCGGTCAGCTGCCCGAAGGATATGAAGAGGTTGAAGATAGTCACGATCATGGCGGCGAGGACGGTTGCCCGGTGGCGGAGTAGTAGAATCCGGAACTGGTTTAAGGCGAGTACTATTGTCAAAATAAAATAGCAAAGTTCTTCTTATCAAGAGAAGGGGAGGGAATGGCCCGATGAACCTTCGGCAACCACCATGCTCCAGCTGGGAAGGTGCCAATTCCTGCCGGTTAGCGCCGGAAAGATGAGAAGGGGGAGCATTCCAAAACCCTCTTCTTATGAAGAGGGTTTTAACATATTAAGATGAGGTGAGCAGGATGAAGCTAGCCACACAAATTGCTCAGGCCGGCCTGTGTTGGGATGAGAAGACGGGCGCCATCAGCATGCCTATTTTCCAAACTTCCACTTTTCGCCATCCCGGTCTGGGCCAGAGTACGGGCTATGATTACAGCCGTACTATCAATCCCACCCGCAAGACGTTGGAGGATTGTATCTGTCAACTGGAGACCGGTAGCCGGGGACTGGCTTTCGCCTCTGGTATGGCTGCTATCGCCGCCCTGGTGCACCTGTTTAAACCAGGCGATCACCTATTGGTCTCGGATGACCTCTATGGGGGCACCTATCGCCTCTTCACGCAGCTCTGGGCAAACTATGGACTGTCATTTACCTTTACCGATATGACTGATCTGGCAGCTATACAAAAGAGTATCACTCCCCATACTAAGGCGGTCTTTATCGAAACTCCTACCAACCCCTTGATGAAGATTATCGATCTACAGGCAGTAATCAGGCTGGCCAAGGAGAGAGCCCTGCTGACTATCGTCGATAATACCTTTTTTACGCCTTACCTGCAGCGTCCCCTGGAATACGGCGCAGATATCGTTGTCCATAGTGCCAGCAAATATATTGGCGGCCATAACGACGTAGTCGCTGGTCTCCTGGTAGCTGCCAACGAGGAACTAGGGGACAGGCTCGCCTATATTCAGAATGCGGCGGGGGCGGTCCTGGGTCCCGAAGATAGTTGGCTGCTGCTGCGAGGAATGAAGACTCTGGCAGCACGGTTGGAGTGGTCTCAGCGAACAGCGTCGCGCCTGGCCGTATTTCTGCAAAAACACCCAGCGGTCAGCAGGGTCTATTACCCCGGTCTGACGGACCATCCGGGCCACCAACTCTGTAGAAGGCAGGCCAGAGGGTTCGGGGCGATGCTCTCTTTCGAGGTCAGATCGCCGGATCAGGTTTCCGGCATCCTGTCCCGGTTAAGGGTGATCTCCTTTGCCGAAAGCCTGGGAGGTGTGGAATCGTTGATTACCTATCCGGAGACTCAGACACATACGGACATCCCTGTGGCGGAAAGGCGTCGGCTCGGCATCAGCGACAGCCTGCTCAGGCTCTCGGTGGGACTGGAGCATTATACTGACTTGAAAGCTGACCTGAACCAGGCTTTAAGCGCATCATAGAGGAGGCGGATTCAAAAAAATGGGTATGGGGACAAAGCTGATTCACCCCGGCAATGAGGTGGATGAAACCACAGGAGCGGTCAGTGCTCCTATCTACCAGAGCGTCATCTTTGCCCAAAAGGACCTGGACACCGCTGGCAAATGGGAATACACGAGATCTGGCAATCCTACCAGGGCAGCCCTGGAGGAAACAGTGGCGGTGCTGGAAGGTGGGGAGTATGGATTTGCCTTCGCCTCTGGCATGGCGGCAATCATGGCTGCCTTCTGCCTTTTTTCGGCGGGCGATCACATTCTGGTGGCCCGCGATATTTATGGGGGCACCTTTCGTCTGGTAACCAAGCTGCTGCCCCGGTTCGGTTTTCAGATCGAGCTTGTGGACACCATCGATCTGGAGAATGTCAGAAGAGCCATCAGGCCTGAAACGCGCGGGCTATATCTGGAGACCCCCTCCAACCCGCTGCTGAAGATCACCGATCTCCGGGCAGCAACAGCCCTGGCGCATGAACACAAGATCATCACTATCGCCGATAACACCCTGATGACCCCTTATCTGCAACGCCCGCTGGAGTTGGGTGTAGATGTAGTTGTCCACAGCGCTACCAAGTACCTGAGCGGCCACAGCGATTGTCTGGCTGGAGTGATTGTTACCGGCAGCCAGCGCCTGGCCAACGAGATCCACTTCGTTCAGAACAGTATCGGGGCTGTACTGGCACCGCACGAGTGCTGGCTGATTATGAGAGGGATCAAGACCCTAAAAGTGCGGCTGGAGCAGCAGCAAACCACAGCTGGCCGGATTGCCGAATGGTTGTCAAACCGCCCGGAGATCGGAGCGGTTTACTACCCTGCATTGCAGAACCACCCTGGCCGGTCATTGCACTTTTCGCAGGCCGGGGGGTCAGGGGGCGTGCTGTCTTTTCGCTTATCCGACGAAGAGTGCGCCCACAGGTTTATTGACGGACTGCATCTACCAGCCATTGGCTCCAGCCTGGGGGCGGTGGAGAGCATTGTAACCCTGCCGGCCACCATGTCTCACGGAGCGCTAACCGTGGAGATGCGTCAGACGCTCGGCATCAGCCGTGATCTAGTGAGGCTTTCAGTAGGACTCGAGGATTTTGATGACCTGAGGGACGATCTCGAACAGGCTCTTCAGGGCATATAATATTGCTTGGAGTCTGGCTAGCTAGCCAGACTCCAATGCTCATTAACATTCATTTCATCACATGGCAGCTAGCTGCCACTATGTGTATTCCGGTGCATATAACCCGGTAGATTCTAAATTAACCGGTCTGCTAAAAAGCAGGTACCACTGAGCCCTTGTACTTGTCCAGAATAAACTGCTTCACCTCGGGCGTCTGCAAAGCTGCCACCAGTTTTAAAATCTCCGGTCTGTTCTCGTCGCCCTTCCTGACCACAATCACGTTGGCATACGGAGAGTTGGCATCCTCCCTGAATAGGGCGGTGTTCGGATCGATCTTCGCATCCAGTACGAAGTTGGTGTTGATCACCGCTCCATCGACGTCCTGAAGTGTCCTGGTCAACTGGGCCGAGTCGATCTCGACAAACTTGAATTTTTTCGGATTGTCGGCGATGTCAGCGGGGGTCGCCGAATAGTTGGCAAGATTGTCTTTCAGTTTGATTAGGCCGTTAGCTTGCAGTAGTACCAATGCCCGATACTCGTTCGAGGGGTTGTTGGGAATGGCAATCTTGGCCCCTTCCGGAAGTTGGTCCTTGGAGGTGTACTTCTTGGAGTAGAAGCCGATCGGCTCCACGTGTATCTTGCCGACTACTGCAAAGTTGTAACCCTTTTCCTTGGAAACCGAATCGAGGTACGGAACGTGCTGGAAGTAGTTGGCGTCGATCTGCTTATCCTGCAGGGCCGGGTTAAGTTGAGCCTCATCATCCAGGACCACTACCTGCAGGTCGATTCCCTCTTCCTTCAGCTTGGGCTTGACGAAGTTCAGGATCTCGGCGTGCGGGACGACCGCTGCTCCCACCTTGAGCGTCACCAGGCTATTGGTTGCCGCCGGCGCATTGGCCGCTTCTTTGGCGCATCCGGCTATCGCTAGAACTACCAGCATCACTGTGATTAAGACCAGTAAAAACGCATGTTTCTGTTTCATTAGAGCACCCCTTTTTTAATTGATATTCATATTCCTAAAGTTCTGTAATGCCTCTTACCTATTTGACCAGCAAAACTCACCTCCAATGGTACCCCGGAAATGTTCAGCAGCGTTTGTAAGCCAGCAGCCGCCTGGCCTCTAGATATCTAGTCAGCCTGATATGAAGACAGAAGGGGGCACGAAGAATTAGCCGCGGCGGATCAGCCGAGCTTGTGGCGCCTCTTATCGATCCGCTTGGCGAGCAGCTCGCCGCCCAGTTGCACACCCTGGATCATGACGACAAGAATGATCACGGTGGAATACATGACATCGTCCCGGTAGCGCATGTAACCAAATCTGATCGCCAGGCTGCCCAGTCCGCCGGCTCCAATGGCGCCAGCGATGGCAGTAAATCCGGTGATGGCGATGATAGCTAGCGTTATTCCTCTGATCAGCGAGGGCAGCGCCTCCGGAATCAGCACCTTCCCGATCACCTCAAACGGCCTGGCGCCTACGGCTTGCGCCGCCTCCACCTTGCCGTTCTCCACCTCTTTCAGACTGCTCTCAATAACCCTGGCCAGAAAAGGAGCGGAGCCGACCGCCAGCGGTACGATAGCGGCTGTGGAACCCAGCGAAGTTCCCACGATCAGCCTGGCCAGCGGCAACAGCACGACGATCAGGATGATCTGGGGAAAGGAGCGCACTATATTGATGATCGTTCCCAACACCTTGTTCAGCTGGGATGACTCCATGATGTGGCCCTTTTCGGTTACTACCAGTATGACCCCGAGCGGAAGCCCGATGACCAGGGACGCTATCGTTGCCAGGAGGATCATGTATAGGGTCTCGCCAGTACCCTGCAGGAGCAAGGGAAGCAGGTCGCTGTTCATATTCCCTCCCCCTCCCGGTATACAGTATGGTTATGAAAGCTCTCAGTAATACCGATGAAGCGCCTGGCGGTATCACTCTCCGGGTTTAAAAACAACTTCTCCACCGTGCCTCTCTCCACGATCTCGCCCTGCTCCAGCACTGCCATATTGCTGCAGACGTATTTCAGGACATCCAGCTCATGGGTGATCAGCACGATGGTCAGGTTCAACTTCCTGTTCAGATCCTGCAGCAATTCCAGGATAGAGTAGGTCGTCTGCGGGTCGAGGGCGGAGGTGGCCTCGTCGCTCAGCAAGACATCCGGATCGTTGGCCAGCGCTCGAGCGATGCCCACCCTTTGCTTCTGCCCTCCGCTGAGTTGGGATGGGTAGGCCTTCGTCTTTTCCGTCAACCCCACCAGTTCTACGATCTCGCCTACTCGTTGACGGATTTTGTTTCGTGAATAGCCGGCCACCTCCAGGGGAAAGGCCACGTTCTGAAAAACTGTCCGGGAATCAAACAAGTTGAACTGCTGAAAGATCATGCCGATCTTGCGGCGGGCCAGCCTGAGTTCATGATGATTCATGTCGGTGACCTCTTTGCCGGCGATCACGATGGTTCCCTCATCCGGTTCCTCCAACCGGTTGAAGCAGCGGATCAGAGTGGATTTTCCGGCGCCGCTGAAGCCGATGACACCGAAAATATCCCCTCTTTCAACCTTCAGGCTGACGTTTTTTAACGCTTGAACCCGGGCATAAGGAGTGATGTAAGTCTTGCTCAATCCGGTAACAGTGATCATAATCCAAGATGTCCCCTTTTTCATGCGGTTTGCGCAGCTC
>JBEKKU010000096.1:0-8717 GCA_050010575.1 Thermacetogeniaceae bacterium
CAAGATCCCGCTCCACCTGAGCAGGCCGGCGGCTTTGCCAGAACAGGCCGGCCCTGTTGACAAAATTCCACAACAGCGGCTTGCCTTCTTCCGTTAAAATCGACTCGGGATGAAATTGTACGCCTTCCACTAAGTATTCTCTGTGCCTGATGCCCATGATCTCATCCTGATCGGTCTCGGCGCTGATCTCCAGACAGTCCGGCAGACCCTCCCGCCTGACGATCAGCGAGTGGTAGCGGGTGGCCGTGAAGGGGTTTTTCAAGCCCTCGTAGATCGTCCGGCCGTCGTGATGAATCGAGGAGGTCTTGCCGTGCATCAGGCGGGGCGCCCGCACCACCTCTCCACCGAAGGCCTGGCCGATCGCCTGGTGCCCCAGGCAGACTCCCAGAATCGGGATCTGGCCGGCGAAATGGCTGATCAGATCCAGGCAGATCCCGGCCTCGTTGGGAGTGCAGGGGCCGGGCGACAGGACGATGGCCTCCGGTTGCAGGGCTGCGATCTCCGCCAGGGTGATGGCGTCGTTCCGGTAGACGGCGATCTCCTGCTTCATCTCCCCCAGGTACTGCACCAGGTTGAAGGTGAAGGAGTCGTAGTTGTCGATCATCAGCAGCACGCGCTTCCCTCCCATCCACTCTTTAGACACCGGAGAAACTGGGTAGTTAAACCGTGGTAATAAAAAAACCAGCACCGAAGTACTGGTTCGCATCCCAATTGACTGCGCGTCGTCTCTCCTCGGCTCGTCTCGGCTCTACTCGTCTCGTCTCGGCTTATTCAATTGTAACTCTAACTGCGCTCACCTTACCACAAGCTGCTCGTCCCTGTCAATCACCTAAATGTCCGGTCGGGGCTGCTTTTTTAGGTCTGCGATATTAAGAGGTAAATTGCCATTTTATTTCGGCAGGAAATAACAGTATAACAGCCGAACATAATCCTTTAGTCCTATGAGAGAGGAAAATGAGGAATGCGCTGGAGACAGAAAATTGTTTTTCTGGTTGCTATTGCCGTCTGCCTAGTGGCCACCTATACGGGAGGCGGCTCTCGGGCGGCAGGCGCCGCCGAGCCGGTTAGCGTCTTCGTCAACAGCCAACAGGCACAGTTCCCGGATGTGCAGCCGGCGATTATCGACGGCCGCACCCTGGTTCCCCTGCGCTTCATCGCCGAAGCCCCTGCCTTCGGGGCGCTGGTCTCCTATGACAGCGCCACCAACCAGGTAACCCTGCTGCGCGGCCTCAAGACTGTCCTGCTCTGGCCCTCCAACAACACCGTCGTGGTTGACGGCAAGAAATATACAACCGATGTGGCGCCGGTCATCATGCAGGGCCGGACCCTGGTGCCCATCCGTTTCTTGAGCGAGACTTTCGGAGCGACCGTGGCCTGGGACGCCTCAACCAGGGCGGTCAGCATCAATATCGGGGCGCCGGCCAGGCTGGTCATGGGCTACTACTATGGGAGTTCCTACAGCGAGTTTCTGGCCCGGCACGCCAGCCTGACAGATGTGGCTTTCCAATGGTACGAGGTGGACGACAGCGGCGCCCTGACAGTCAAAACCCCCGACTCATACCGCCTGGCAGTGGATTTTGCCGATCAAAACGGGGTGCGCACAGAGGCCTCCGTTTCCCTGTCCGACCCTCAGAAACTGCACACCTTGCTGAGCAGCGAGCAAGCGCGGAGCACGCTGGTGGGGAATCTGACCCGGCTGGCGCAGCAGGAAGGATACCAGAGCATCAACCTGGATCTGGAGTCCGTGGCCTCCGCGGATAAGACCGGCTACCTGTCTCTGCTGGCGCAGCTATCCCAAACCCTCAGGCGGGCCGGAATCGGGTTTTTAGTGGCGGTGCCGGCCAAGGATAGTGAAAAGCCCTGGAATGATGCCTACGATTATGGAGCGATTGCCGGATACGCTGACCGGATCGTGCTGATGGCTTACGACTTTCACTACAAAACAAGCGCACCGGGCGCCCTGGCGCCCTACACCTGGGTGACCGGTGTGCTGGCCTACGCCCGTCAATTCTTCCCCGCCCAGCAGATCATCCTGGGGATCGGGCTCTACGGGTACGATTGGCCCGATGGCAAGAACGCCACGTCCCTGGACTCTGCTGATGCGGACGCTCTGGCTGCCGCGCATGGTGTGCAGCCGGTATGGGACAACAATACCAGCGCCCCGCACTTCGACTATACGGACGCGGCCGGGATCAAGCACGAGGTCTGGTACGAGAACAGGCCAAGCCTGGCCATGAAGCTGAACCTGGCCAAAAGCCAGGGGCTGGCCGGCATCTCCATCTGGCGACTGGGCTACGGCTTCCCCTCATTCTGGGCAGACGTATCCGCCTATCGGGCCTCTTAATTATTGGATGAAACGGTAATGGCCGGTGATCGGGCTGGGATAGCGCAGCAGATAGTCTCCCTCGGTCGCCCAGGGGCCGACGTTATGGATCAACAGAGGCACGCCATCCGCCCGGCGCCGGTCGGAGATGATGCCGATGTGGCCGCCGTTGCCGAAGACCACGATATCGCCAGGCTGCCATGCCACCAGGTTGGAGACATTGCCCGGTTGCACCTGGGTGGTCAGCGACAGGGCGTGACGCCTGAAGAAGAGATCCAGGTTGGTGGCCCGGCGGAAATCGATATTGGGATCGGGGTGGCTGCCGGTCGTGCCGTAAGCAGCGGGCGCCACCCTGATGTCCTGATCGACCAGGTCTTTCAGGTTGTAACCAGCCGCCCGGAACGCCCGCCAGACCAGATCGGTGCAGGAGCCCCGGCCCTCCGGCGGGTAGCCGCCCTTGTAGTAGGAGGCGTCGTACAAGGTGTGCCCGGTCACTTCCCGGCGCGCCCCGGCCACCAGGTCCAGGGCGTCCGGGATGCCATTTTTATTCTGATCTTGCTTAGAGATCTGCAGCGGCACATTGCAGTTCGGGCCAAGAGGCACAGCAGCCAGGTACCTTGGGAAAGGCACATGGCGCAGCAGCCGGGGCCCAAACACAAATCCCAGCGCTACCAACAAAACCACTACTGCCATTATTATCCATATGATGGTATTATTTATTCTTCTATCCATTATTTCCTTTTCCCCCTCAATACTATACAATCAGAGGGACAACACTGGCAACCTGTTTTTATGTATAACGTCTCGCCCTTCTTCAGACAATTAAGTTAAGACCGGCCTCCTGGAGGGATTGCAAATGAAACCAGTGATCACTATATTGATATCGATCCTATTGGGGTCATGCGGCCAACTCGCCCTCAAGTTCGGAACCAGAACCGCTGCGGCCAGGGCCACCACCGCCGGCGCCCTGCCGAGCTATCTATTCAACCCCCCGATCTGGGCCGGTTTGCTCCTGTACGGCCTGTCAGCCGTTCTCTGGATCTACAGCCTGGCAAAAACGGATCTGTCCTATGCCTATCCGATGGTGGCGCTGGGATATGTTTTCGTCTGCATCCTTTCGGTGCTGCTTTTAAAAGAGACCATGACAGCCCTCCGGATCGCCGGACTGTGCGTTATCATTCTGGGGGTGGCCATGATTGCCAGTTCGGCCTGACGGGTTATTCGTCCAAAAGGTGAGGCGTGGGCATGATTGACTGGAACAGCGGCAAGCATCGGCTCGTGGCTGACCTGGGGTTTGTCCTGGGCACGTCGATCATCATATTTATCGCCTCCCTACTGGCGGTCTCGGCCCTGTTGTTTGCCACCGGGCATCCCCTGTCGCAATATAATTTCTGGCTGGCCTTGCTGGCCACCACCATTGCCATCTGGTTCCTGTGCAGCCACTACTTCCAGGGCAAGGGACCGTTCGTTTTTATCGGTGTCATGCTCTGCCTGTCCGGCATCTTCCTGTCAGGCGTCTACCTTGAAGGCAAAATCTACGACCTGTCCTGGGATGGACAAGCCTATCAGCAGGAGGGGATCATCCAGCTGGCCAACGGTTGGAATCCCTTGCGCGACCCGCCCTTAAGGGTGGCCAACAGCATCTGGATCAACCATTATCCCAAGGGCCCCTGGATTGCCTCGGCCTCGCTCGACCTGCTGACCGGGCAGATTGAACAGAGCAAGGTCTTCAACCCGCTCCTGATCGTCTCTTCATTTTGTCTTTGCCTGTCGGCCCTGCTGACCTGTTACAGGCACCGGTTCCGGGAGTCGCTGGTCCTCTCCCTGCTGGCGGCTTGCAATCCGGTCAGCATCATGCAGGCAACGACTTTTTACAACGACGGGCAACTGTCATCAATGCTGGTGATTATGCTGGCCCTGTTGTGTTCCATGATCTCCAAACCCAAATTGCTGTCAGCGCTGGCTTTGATTCTGAGTATGATCATCGCCATCAACATCAAGTTCACAGCGCTGCCGTACCTGCTGGCGCTGAGCCTCCCGATCATGCTGTACCTGTTTCTCAGACGGAGGATGCAGCCGGTCCGGGTAACGGCGCTGTCGCTGGCTATCGGCTTGACGGCCGGCCTGCTGCTGGTGGGCTTCAATCCTTACGTGACCAACACGTTGAGCAACGGGAACCCCTTCTACCCCCTGGCCGGCCGCAATGCCGTGGATATCATGACCGCCAACAGCCCCGCCAATTTTAGCGCCCTGAACAGATTGGGAAAGCTGGCCACGTCGCTGTTTTCCAGGACCGAGGATGCCGCTGCCCCGCTCGCCAGCCATTTTAAAAGACCCTTCACCATGACCGGAGAAGAACTCGACACCATTGCCCCGGACACCAGGATCGGGGGGTTCGGCCCGCTCTTCGGCGGGGCGGTGCTGCTGTCTCTGCTGCTGATCGTCATCTCCTGGCCGGTCGATCGGAAAAAAACGGTATTTTATACAGGGTTGCTGCTGGTGATCCTCTGTTCCGCCCTGGTCAATCCGGAGGCCTGGTGGGCGCGGTATGCCCCACAGGTATGGCTGCTGCCGGTGATCTGCATCATGCTGGGCCTGGCCATGGACAAAAGCCTGCACAAAGCGGTGGCTCTCTCCATTGTTATGGTCCTGATGCTGAACCTAGTCCTGGTATCAGACTGCTATTTCCAGAGGCAATACGAGGGAAGCCAGGTTCTGAAAGGCCAACTGGCCGAGATGAAGAGGGCGCCGCTCAATCTGGTCAAATTCCGCTCCAAGTATTCCAACCGGGTGAGATTTGACGAGTTGGGCATCCAGTACCAGGCGGTCGCCAAACTGAGCGGCCCGGATGTCAAACCCCTGGCCTTTTCCGACACCACCTATGAAGAGGTACGGCCACAATCCGCCGCGACCCGATAAATGCTCGATGCGATCTTCCTGGAGCATAGCCCACAAAGATGCATAATAGTAGCATTGCCCCCGGGGGAAATGCATGGTAATATATTGATAGATAATTGATAGGAGGCTCCCACTGATGCTCAATAAATATAAAACCCCTAGTGTGATGATTGTCAAACCCTCATCAGCTATTCGTTCGAATTACAAGACTTTCTCCAAGCTCTGTCACGAAACAGATGATCCTATCGTCGTCACTAACAACGGCGAAAACGATCTTGTGGTCATGAGCCATGAAGCTTTTTGCCGTCGTGAAGCATGGATTCGCCTACAATTAAAGCTGGCGTCGGCAGACAAACAGATTTCCGAAGGCAACCTAGTCGAGCATAACGAGGTTTTCTCCCGGCTAAGGGAGCGGGTTCATGGCGAACTATAAGATACGTTATACGCGGGATGCGGTAGATGACTTGGACAGTATTTTCGATTATATTTCGGAAGAGAATCGAGCTGCCGCCGCTCATTTGTTGGGACGGATGGAAAGTTCAATTTTGCCACTGGCCGACAATCCCCGCATTGGAAGCGTGCTTCCAACTAATGATCTATCGTTAATCGAGACAGGATATCGGCATATTGTTGTGAAACCGTATATCATTTTCTATCGCATCAGTAAAGACGAACTTCTTATCGCCCGCATACTGCATGGCAGACAGGATTGGATGAATCTTTTATTTGAGAAAGATTTCGAAGATGTTTAACTGATCCTTCCGGAACAGTGTCCCGCGCTATCTCTTGCCAGCCAGCCGGCCCACCACACTACTTGCCCAGCAGCTCGCCACGCCAGACGGTGACGGCCTGACCGGCCAGATAGACGCGGTCGCCGCCCAGGCGGAGCCTGATCAGGCCGCCGCGCCTCGATGCCTGATAGGCGATCAACTCACTGCGATTCAGTTTCTCTCCCCAATAAGGCCCTAGGCAACAGTGCGCCGACCCGGTAACCGGGTCCTCGTCGACCCCCAACGCCGGCGCAAAGAAACGGGAGATAAAATCATAATCACCACTATCGGAGCGGCTGGTAACGATGATGCCCCGGGTGGGCACTTTCTTCAGTAAAACGAAGTCCGGCCGCAACTGGCGGAGCACCGCTTCGGACTCGAACTCGACCAGGTAATCCGCCACATTTCTACCTATATAAACAGGGACGGCCCCCAGGGCTTCCGTCAAGGCTGCGGGCGCCTCCACGGCTTGTGGGGGTTGGGCCGGAAAATTCATCTCGATCCAGCCGTCTCCATAGACAGCCGTCAGCAGGCCGCTCCGCGTATGGAAGCGAGCCTGTTCGCCACGCCTTAACAAGCCCGTTTCCCACAGCACATGGGCGCTGGCCAGGGTGGCATGACCGCACAGATCCACCTCTGCACAGGGCGTGAACCAGCGCAGGTCAAACCCGTCCGCCACCCTGACCAGAAAGGCGGTCTCCGACAGGTTCATTTCCCCGGCCACATCCTGCAGCCAGCGATCATCCTGCGGCGCCGGCAAGATGCACACCGCCGCTGGATTGCCGGCAAACGCCCGATCGGTGAATGCATCCACCTGAAAAACCTCGATATTCATCATCCTCACCCCTGCCAATAATTATAACAAGGCCCCCAGATTGCATCAGCCTCAATAATACGTATTTATTTTGGGGGTAGTATTTCTTCTGCTGGAATGTATATTAAACTATTGTTCGGCCCCTCTTCCTCAGAAAAAAGCTTGATCGATTTTTCATCAATTTTATTATCTATAAGATCGGCAGTGAGTTTAAACCCAAAATCTGAATCAAACGGCTTCCCGTACTCATTAGCCATAGTTTCATATTCATTTTGAAGTACTTCTTTCCTCGCAGGATCAGTCTCTTTTTGCGCTTTTTCTTTTGCTTCTTTTATATAAGGAACTGTATCTATATTCATACCTGTCTTAGTTGGAACGTTACTATTCATTGTTGTGTTAATAATAGCTTCTACTTTTGTATCTTGAACCTTATATTCTCTAATGTCATATTTGATACTATTAATTGTGTAATACTTAGAATAACCTGTTGTCAGAAAGTCGGTTATATATTTCTTCATTATATCTTCATTTGCTAATATATTTGAAGATCTTGTGATTTCTTCAGTAGTATTGCTTTTAATCGCACCCTTCTGTTCATTCAAATTTGCGCAGCCCACTAAAAGCAGGATCATGCCACATACGACAGCTGTTTCAAAGGCATCAATAAATTTGCATTTCATAAACTCTCCTCCTTGCGAATTCCTTTTGAGCACTGGCATTATTTCACTTCCTCAGCACCAGCAGAGCAAGAATAATCTTCCAGTGTTAAGATACCATGTGTGCCAATGAAAAGCATACTTGCCGCTCCGCACTTCCCTGTTTTAATCCATCTGCCATTTTTTATAGATCAATAATTATGCAAGTATCATTATCTAGCCCCTGTTGATCCAGCGACTCGTTCATAAGCGCTGTTACCAAAATTTTGAGGAGATACGCGGAGAACTAGGGCACAGCTGTAAAAGCCTTGCCGTCGCGCTTGCAGATCGCCCTGACCACGGTCTTGCCGGACATGGCGTTGGCGAACAGGGCGCCCACCGACGTCGCCCAGTATCCGGCCAGGTAGAAGTTATCGAGGCCCGGCAGCCTCGTCTCCAGCCCCTGCCCCAACAGGCTGCCCAGCATGTTGAACTTCTTGTTCGGCAGGGTGACGAAGCCGTGGGTGCCGCCCATGTACCGCTCCCAGGTCATCAGCGTGGGAACATCCACCACCTCGATCTGGCTCCTGATCCCCGGAAAATGCTTCTCGAGGAGGCCGATCACCGCCTCGGCGGTCCTGGCCTTCTCCTCCTCATAGGCAGACCGGTCGCTGTAGAGTTTCTTCCAGTACGAGTAGGTGGAGACGAGTTCGACCTTGATCACGCCCTTGCCCGCCGAGGCCATCGTCCCGTCAAACCCATAGATCTGCATCTCCAGGCTCTTATAGACGTGGTCGGCGATCTTGACCGGCTGATCGAGCAGCAGCACCAGGGCCGACGGTTCGTTGGAGAGATCCCTGGACACCCCGAGAAAAACGTGCACCGCCCAGTTAGTCTCGTCCGGCGGATCCGCGCAGTACTGCCTGATGCGTTTATCAGCGTAGCGCCCATCGAGCATGTTCATGATCGTCTTGCGCCCGTCGGCGTTGGAGATGACGATATTGGCCCGGTGCTCGCTGCCGTCCTACAGCCTGACGCCAACGGCCCTGCCGTGCTCCGTCAATATCTTGGCCACCTTCTGCTGATAGTGCGCTTCCCCGCCCAGTTCCCGGTAGCGTTGCTCGATCGACCTGACAAAGGCGGCTGCGCCGCCGACAGGCCAGGCAATGTCACGCTGATACCCATAGGCATGTTTGGCCAGATGCAGGAACAGGGGCATGTCCGGGTAAGAATACTCGAGCAGCGGGAAGGCCCGCCTTAATAAGGGGTCCTGAAAA
>JBEKKU010000097.1:0-8699 GCA_050010575.1 Thermacetogeniaceae bacterium
GTGGAAAGAGTTTACTATCCCGGTTTGCCCTCGCATCCGCAACACGAACTGGCAAAACGTCAGATGAAAGGCTTTGGCGGCATGATCGCTTTCGAATTAAAGGGTGGAGTCACGGCAGGCACAATATTGCTGAATAATCTTCATCTCTGCCGGATGGCAGCGAGCCTTGGGGATACAGACACCCTTATTGAGCACCCGGCATCTATGACCCACAACGAATTGTTTGTAACGCGCGAGGAAAGGCTCAGCCAGGGGATCACCGATGGCTTAGTGCGCCTGTCGGTAGGAATAGAAGGAGTCAGGGATATCATCGCTGACTTGCAGCAAGGACTGAGCATAGTACCTTCAAAATAACGGAGCCTCATCGTTAAACAGCATGTATTGAAGATAGCAGGTAGATAGCCAATTCCAGAAAAAAGCTGACCCCAAGATCGATCGATCTTGGGGTTTTTCTCCGGTAATACGTATGTATTAGGGGTGGTTAGCTATCGGATAAATCTGTTATAGTAATAAATAGCAGCAATCCTTTCTAGGAGTGATAAACTATGCGTTATTGCCGTTTTCGGATTCGATTTCCCGACCGCATTGGTATGACCAGGGACGTAGCAGATATAGTGGCTAGCCACAAAGCAAACATAACTGCCTTGGAGGCAAAACCAGGAGAGCAGTATCTTCAGATAACATCAGAATCGAAATCAGTATTGGAAACAATTTTGGAGAAAATCGAAACTATATCAGGAATGGACGAAGTGATACAGGTGCAGTGGCTGCCGTTTGAGCTGGCACAACAGCAGTTGAGAGCAGTATTCGATGCCGTGGATGTCAATATTCTGGTTACGGATAAATATGGAAATGTTCTGATGTGCAACAAAAAGGCAATTGAGACATATGCCTCGATGGGCTCTATTATTGGAGATACACCGCTTGGCAGCGCCCTGCAGCAACTCGGTTTTCCAAAAGAGATTTTAAAAACAATCATTACTAGCGAAATCAACGATCAGGAAATTCTGTTGAATATACCTGGCCGCTCCGGCCGCTATATAGCAAAAAACAAGTTAATAATGAATGATCAGGGTGAAATTAGTGGCTCGATGGTCTTTCTTGAAGAAATGGCGAGAGTCAGACGCTTGGCTAATTTTATGACCAGGCCGGTAATGGTGACATTTAAGGATATAGTGCACAGCGGGGAAAAAATGGGGCGCATAATCGATTTGGCGAAAACAGTGGCCAAAGGAACTTCCACCATTCTACTCCGGGGAGAGAGCGGCACTGGTAAAGAATTGTTTGCGAGAGCCATTCATATGGCTAGCGCCCGCAAAGATAAACCTTATGTGGTAGTGAACTGTGCGGCTATACCCGACACCCTTTTAGAGAGTGAACTATTTGGTTATACTGCCGGTACTTTCACTGGCGGTAACAAGGGCGGACGTCAGGGACTGTTCGAGTTTGCCAATACAGGAACTATATTTCTCGATGAGATTGGAGAAATACCTCCTTATATTCAGGCCAAGCTTTTGCGAGTCCTCCAGGATGGCTATGTGAGACGTCTGGGCGAAGCGTTGGAAACCAAGGTTGATGTGCGGTTAATTGCTGCCACTAACCGCAATCTTGAAAAAATGCTCGCCAGCGGTGAATTTCGGGAGGACCTGTTTTACCGGATTAATGTCATATCCGTAGTTATTCCTCCCCTGCGGGAACACCTGGAAGATATTGAGGCCCTGACCTTGCATTTTATAAACAAGCTTAGCAAGCGCCTGGGAAAAAATATCGCATCAGCGCCAAAGGCAGTAATTGAACGCTTTATGGCCTATGATTGGCCCGGGAACACCAGGGAGCTGGAGAATATTATCGAAAGAGCGATGAACTTTGCTCAAGGAAACGAACTCAAACCGGGCGATATTACCTTGCCGGTTTTTACAACAGATATGCCTGGCAAGTTAAAAAATGCCATGGCGGATACGGAGAAACAGCTTTTGCTCAAGGCACTGCGAGAGGGGAAGAGTATCAGGAAAGCGGCTACACTTTTAGGTGTTTCTCATGCAACGGTGATTAATAAGATGAAACGTTACCATATCGATAGTCAAACAATTGACCAGTGGTAAGAAAATATACCGGGGCAACGGCCCCAAAGGATGCGATCGAGTGTGACTGGCACGTTTTTATCACGGAACAAGTAGACGCCTCCTTCTGTCCTATTGGGCCCTGGCTGGTCACGGATTTGGATCCCAAAAATCTCAGTATAAAACTTACTTTAAACGGGGAAACTCGTCAGAATTCATTAACATCCGTGATGATATTCCCGGTGGCAAAGCTGGTCAGCTTCATCTCTGAAATCATGACTCTGAATCCAGGTGACACTATTCTGACGGGAACGCCTGCCGGTATCGGTGCCCTGAATGTTGGGGATGTGATCAGCGTCGTGGAGATCGGAGCAATAGGCATTTTAACCAATCAGGTAGCCGAAAGCGGGGTGAAAAATATCATTGACAAATATTAACGAAGTGCTAAAATTTAATAGGATTGGAACAGGGCGCCGAGAAATGTAATTAGGCACCGGTTATAACCCTTTTTTTACGTTTATCTCCCTGAAATGACGAGTATCGAAGGAGGTTGAGACTATTAATGACAGGGATAAACTCTTTGGGGCGTCATGTTTTAGCTGAATTGTATGGTTGCGCATTTGAAGCCCTGGATGATCTGGAACAGGTGCAGCTGTATATGAAAGATGCAGCACTGGCAGCAGGTGCCGAGATCAGGGAATGCGTCTTCCACAAGTTCAGCCCTCAAGGGGTAAGTGGTGTCGTGGTGATTTCCGAGTCCCATCTGGCGATCCATACCTGGCCCGAGTTGGGCTACGCCGCAGTCGATGTGTTTACGTGTGGAGATAAAGTAGACCCGTGGGATGCATGTAAATATCTTGTCGACAAATTTCGTGCCGAATACATGACGGCCAATGAGATCAAGCGGGGGATCATGGAAACTAGCCAGAGAGCGGCGGTAAACCTTTAGGAGGGATATTTATTTTAGACCGCCTATATAATAGAATATCAAGGAGTTAGCTGGAGCCTTACAATGACGTTGTAGGGCTCATTTGCTTTTTAAATAATAAAATTTTCTTGATGCCAAAGAGGAATTATTGCTTAAAGAGAGAATAGTGTCTTTATTGCTAACTATGAATGTTAAGAGGGGGTCGCGATGGGAGAGTTAAATTTATCTCAAGTTTTGGAGAAAAATCGGTCATTTGTGGATGAGTTCATTGAAGAGAGCGGGACCGATATCCGCCAGTGCTACCAGTGCGCCAAGTGTTCCGGCGGCTGTCCTGGCACGTTCGCGATGGATTATCTGCCCAACCAGATTATCCGCATGCTGATGCTTGGGATGAAGGAAGAAGTCCTCAAATCAAAGACCATCTGGGTGTGCATGGGCTGTAGCACCTGTACCACCAGATGCATCCGCGATATTGACGTGGCCCACGTGATGGACGCCCTGCGCAAGGAAGCTGTCAAGCTAGGTTATACCGAACATGCCAAGGATGTGGTCACATTCAACGATGCCTTCCTGTGGACCATTCGCTCCTGGGGCAGGCTCTTTGATGCCGGTATGTTGATGATGAGCAATATAAAGTCAGGCAATTATACGCGCAACATGCAATATGCCCTTCCAATGATGTTAAAAGGAAAGTCTCCGCTGATTCCGATTCCCCATGGGATTAAAGGAACTAAGGAAGTTAAAAAAATATTCCGGCTGTCGAAACAGGAGGGGAAATAGATGCCCAAGTATGCCTTATATCCGGGATGCTCTCTGGAGACCGGAGGTATTGAGTATGGAATGTCCACTCATGCTGTAGCCCATGCCTTGGGGATCGAACTGGTTGAAGTCCCTGACTGGAACTGCTGTGGAGCATCTTCAGCCCACATGACCGACCACCTGCTGTCTCTCGCTCTTCCTGCACGGGTACTGGCCAATGCGGAGACGATCCCCGGGGTGACCGAAATGGTAGCTCCCTGCGCTGCCTGTCATAACAGATTTGCTGCGGTGGAGTATGAGGTAGGCAAAAACGAGGAACTGCACAGCAAGATTAACTCCATGCTGGAAGTGCCCTATACCGGCAAAGTTAAACTGCGTTATTATCTGGACATCTTCTCCAATCCCGAAACTTTGGCAGAGATCAAGAAGCAGGTGAAGCACCCCCTTACCGGCTTGAAGGTGGCCTGCTATTATGGATGTCTATTTGTGAAGCCGCCAAAAGCCACCAACTTCGTAGATGACCCGGAAAATCCTATGGCTATGGACAACCTTATGAGCGCTATCGGCGCTGAGCCGCTGCTCTGGCCCTACAAGACCGAGTGTTGCGGCGCCTCCCTGGGAGCGACCAAAGAGGATGCCTGTACCAAGCTGTGCAACGATATTCTGAGGGTGGCGAAGGATTCAGGCGCCGACTGCATCGTTGCCGCTTGCCCGCTGTGCCAGTCGAACTTGGATATGCGGCAGGTTGCGGTGGAGAAGAAATATGGACTGCAGTACCGGTTGCCCATCCCATTCTTCACTCAGTTGATCGGGCTGGCGCTGGGGCTTGATTCCAAGGCCCTGGGCTTCAAGAAGCTGTTTGTGGACCCGGCGAAAGTGTTGCAGAAGGTCGGGGCGGCATAACAGCGACCTTTTAAATCACCATATTGACAATATTATTGCCTATAACCAGAGAGAGGTTCTGATCACCATTCAAGAACCTCTTTTTTTAGGCGGGTTTTGAGGCTTGGCTTCAGTTTTAAGGTAACTCAGTACTAGAGGGGGGATGTGGGGCCATGATCGGGGAGTACCCGTTCAGCGTGCAACAGATTCAACCGCAAATAGAAGACGTTTTTACAAAACTCCAGACCTGGCTGCATGATGATGCGAAAGCGATTCTCCATTGCTATCTGCTGCAGTTCGGCGTAGATATAGTGGCGCCCCCGGCATTTGTCCTCTTCAGCGCACGGATTTTCAGCAGCGCCGAGTCGGCGATTTACCCCGCCCTCTTTTTGTTATTAATTCACCTGGCCATGACCATGCATAACATTCCGCGGCGGATAAAGGGCCGTGGCAAGCAGTTGGTCATTCTGGAAGGGGATTATCTCTATGCTCATTTGCTGTTTATCCTTTATCAAACAGGCTGCCTCAACTTGTTGGAAAGATTCTCCAGGTTGATCAGGGAGATGAATGAAGGGACTGTAATGCGCCGGTTGTATGAACAGGGCGGACTGATCATGGCGGGCGATCAGATGAAAGAGATACTTGGCAAACAGTATGGTCTTTTTTTTGCAGAATGTTGTGATCTGGGAGGGCTTTTTGCCGGTCAGCAGCAGGCTGAGGTCTCGCTGCTGCGCCAGTTCGGCAATGACTTCGGGATTGCCTATGGGGCGCAGGAGGCCGGCCTGGGTCCTGCAGTCTATGAACCACTGCTGGATCAGGCTTTTGGTCTATTGGACGATCTGCAGGTAGCTAAGGAAAAAGATGACCTGAAAGAATATGCCCGACAACTAGTAGTTGCTCCTAAAGGCCTGAAATTTCGGTCGGCTGTTCAGGCCTGAGCCAAAAGATTGCCTTTACCGAGCAAATACGTTAGACTGATCTACATGGTATTTCCAAGTCGATGTTGACGCGACGGAGTGATTGCCTTGGCCTACCGTGATCTCAGAGAGTTCATAAAGGTTTTGGAAAACCGGGGTCTGTTGCAGCGGGTACAGGTTGAGGTTGACCCGATCCTGGAAATAACCGAAATCACAGACCGCATCAGCAAGCAGGGGGGGCCTGCTCTGTTATTTGAAAGGGTCAGGGGCTCCCAATATCCCGTACTGATCAATGCCTTCGGCAGCGAGGAAAGAATGGCCCTGGCCTTGGGTGTCAGTGATCTGGATGAAATAGCTGCGAGAGTCGCGCAGGTGTTGCAGCTGCAGGAACTCCCAGGGACGCTCTGGGAGAAGATCAGGATGCTGCCGCGACTTGCCGAAATGAGCGCCTGGGCGCCCAGGCTGGTACGCACTGCTCCCTGCCAGGAGATCGTGCATCAGGAGGACGCCTCCCTGGATGATTTTCCGATCCTGCAGTGTTGGCCGCAAGACGGAGGACGCTATCTGACCCTCCCGATCACTTTTACCAAGGACCCGGAGACCGGCCAGCGAAACACTGGAATGTATCGCCTGCAGGTCTTTGATTCCAGGACCACCGGGATGCACTGGCATATGCACAAGAATGGTGCGGAAAACTATAACAAGCACCGGGCTCTGGGTAAGCATATGGAAGTGGCCGTAGCCCTGGGAGGGGATCCGGCGATCACCTATGCGGCCACCGCTCCGCTGCCTCATGGCTTTGATGAGATGCTGTTTGCGGGATTTCTTCGTCAACAGCCGGTGGAAATGGTCAAGTGCCTGACAGTTGACCTGGAGGTGCCGGCCTATGCCGAGATCATCCTGGAGGGATACGTGGACCTCGACGAAAAGCGCATGGAGGGCCCCTTCGGCGATCATACCGGTTATTATTCCCTGGCTGACTGGTATCCGGTTTTTCATATCCAGTGCATCACCCACCGGAGCGACGCTATTTACCCGGCCACCGTGGTCGGCAAACCACCAATGGAAGATTGCTTCATGGCCAAGGCCACCGAAAGAATATTTCTGCCGGTAATCAAGTTCACGCTGCCGGAGGTGGTGGATTACAACCTGCCTCTGGAGGGCGTGTTCCATAACTGCGCGGTGATCGCTATCGACAAGCAGTATCCCGGTCACGCCAAAAAGGTCATGTGTGCCATCTGGGGCATGGGCCAGATGATGTTTACCAAAATGGTCATCGTGGTGGACTCCCATGTGAACGTGCACGACATGGCGGAGGTCTGGTGGAGGGTTTATAATAATGTAGACCCCAAACGAGACTTCATGTTTGTGGAGGGGCCGGTGGAAGTGTTGGATCATGCCTCCGCTTATCCGGCGTATGGTTCCAAAGTGGGGATCGATGCCACCAAGAAGGGGCCCGGTGAGGGTCACTTCAGGGCCTGGCCGGATGAGATCACCATGTCTAAAGAGATTAAAGAGAAGGTCACCAACAGGTGGCCTCAGTATGGCTTGCAGCATTGAGGGGGGCCAGGGTGGATCCTTGGGTGGTGGCGATATCCGGGGCGACCGGCTCTGTTTATGCCAAAAGGCTGATCGAAGCGCTTCGAAATTACGGGGAACAGATCTGCCTGGTGATCTCGGAACCAGGGCGTCGCGTGGCTAGGGACGAACTGGATTGGGACTTGACCGGCGACACCCAGGTCGATCAGGAGCGCATCAGGCATTATTGCGGTTACCAACCGGGTGAGGAGGGGCTGTCCTGCTATGATTGGCAGGACATCGGGTGCAGCCTGGCCAGCGGATCCTTTCAGACCCAGGGGATGATGGTGGTGCCCTGCAGCATGGCCACCCTGGCGGGGATTGCTGCGGGCAGCTCGCGCAATCTGATCGAGCGGGCGGCTGATGTCACCATCAAGGAGAGACGCCGCCTGATCCTGGTGACCCGGGAGACGCCATTGAGTCCGATCCATCTCAGGAATATGCTCACTCTTGCAGATCTCGGCGCATCGATCGTACCGCCGATGCCGGCTTTCTATTGTAAGCCGCGGGATATCGACGATCTGGTCGATTTTTTCGTGAGGCGTGTTTTACAGCTGGCAGGATACAGGCAGGATGCTTCAGATTTTTATAGCGGCGCTTAATAACTGTCTAACATACAGTAACTGATATTAAACCGGGTGGTTACATGATTGCAAGGAATTTGTTAAAAGATATAAAAAACGATCTTGCCGATGTGGAGGCGGAACTGCGCCAGTATGCCGTGGAATCGCCCACTCTTCTGGGCGAGACCTCCAGTCACCTGGTGGCAGCGGGTGGAAAAAGATTGCGTCCGGCTTTCGTGCTGCTGTCCGGCAAGCTATTCGGGGGCTCCAAGGAACAGTTGGTACATATGGCCGTGGCCATAGAGTTGATCCACATGGCCACGCTGGTGCATGATGATGTGATCGATGAAGCCGACCTGCGCCGGAAGCTACCGACGGTGCGCGCTGAATGGGGAGATGCTGTTGCCCTCAACACCGGCGACTATCTCTTTGCACAAGCCCTCACGATCATTGCCAGGTACGGGAATGAACAGATCTCCCGGCTTTTGGCCGAAGTCTCCCTGGGCATGTGCCAGGGAGAGATTGAGCAGATGGAGACAGCCGGCAAACTTGACCAGAGCGTCCGCACATACCTGCGCAGGATTAAGAGGAAGACCGCCCTGTTGATTTCGGCCTGCTGCCTGATCGGGGCCCTGACGAGCCGTGCTGATTATGGCTCGGCGAGCCGGCTGAAGCGATACGGATATTTTCTGGGGATGGCCTTTCAGATTACCGACGATATCCTGGACTATGAAGGAAGCGTTACCGTCTTTGGCAAGCCGGTGGGAAACGATCTCAGGCAAGGAATCTATACGCTGCCGGTGATCTATGCTTTAAGGGACCAGAGGTCGGGCTCCCAGCTTGCCTGTTTGATCTCCAAGCAGGGCAAGGAAGAGACGGGCTGGGCGGCTGCGCTGGCGCTGGTCAGGCAGTCGGGCTCCCTGGAAAAAGCCCGGCAGTTATGCAATCATTATCTGAAAAAGGCGCGGCAGCAACTGTCATTCCTGCCCGATCTCCCAGAACGACACATCTT
>JBEKKU010000098.1:0-8634 GCA_050010575.1 Thermacetogeniaceae bacterium
ACCGGGCGCTGGTCTTCGGCGAGGACCATCATCTGGTAGCCTCAGGCGCCTGCCAGGAGATACTTAGCGACAGGGACATGCTGGTACGCGTTAACCTGGTGGATGAAGAGTTCCATCGTCACGCTCACGGAGACAAACGGATCCTCATCCATGCCCATGAATGATTTTTGGCGGGTGTTCCGCCTGAGGCAAGCTTCATGGCCTGCATTACAACCGGCAGATGACGCTGCCGGTTCTTTTTTTCAGGGCGGGCGCCTTTGACGCTTTCGGGACAGCCCTCTCGATTTGCTCAGGGCGAGGATGTTTCAATTGCAAAGGCCGGTTAAAAATATTAAAAATATCATGGACGCATCACGGCAGCAGTGGTATAATTCAACTATAATAATACCTGGTCATAATAACAGGTCATTACAATTAGGCGAGCGGCAGGTCCGATTCTGGATAGAAGTCGGATATAGGCGTCTGAGGCTGTATCGAATCAATGATAGATGAGGAGCTGAGCAGATGTTCAGAAAGTATCTGAGGCGTTTTGAGTTTCAATCTTATGAGGATTTTAAGGAGAACTATCAGGTAAATGTGCCGGAGAATTTCCATTATGCTTTCGATGTGGTAGATGCCATCGCCTCTGAAGCTCCTGAAAAAACAGCCATGGTTTGGTGTAATGAAGCGGGCGACAGCGCCGCGTTCACTTTTAGGCAGATCCAGCAATATAGCAATCAAGCGGCCAACTTCTTTAAGGCGGTCGGCATTACCAAAGGCGATCGCGTCATGCTGATCTTAAAAAGGCGTTATCAGTACTGGTTTGCCCTGCTGGGACTGCATAAACTGGGGGCAGTATGCATACCGGCAACGCATCTGATGTCGGCTAAAGATATTGAATATCGAAATAATGCGGCCGAAATAAAGATGATTGTCTGTGTGGCGGACCAGGAATTAATATCATCTGTGGAAGAAGCCCAGAAGAGTTCGCCATCTTTAGCGCTAAAGGCCCTGGTCGGAGGCAGCAAAGCAGGATGGTACGATTATGATGAAGAGACCTCCAAAGCCAGTGATAAATTTACCAGACCGACCGGAAAAGATGCTACCTCCAATGATGATGCATTGTTAATCTATTTTACTTCAGGAACCACCGGTTTACCGAAAATGGTACAGCATTCATATACCTATCCTCTGGGGCATATACTCACCGCAAAATACTGGCACAATCTTCAGGATGGTGACTTGCATTTTACAGTTTCAGATACCGGCTGGGCAAAAACCGCCTGGGGCAAGATCTATGGACAATGGTTGTGCGGGGCGGCAGTCTTTGTCTACGATTATGATAAATTTATGCCCAAGAGCATGCTCAAGGTGATGTCACAGCACGGAGTGACCAGTTTATGTGCTCCACCGACGATCTATAGGTATCTAATTAAAGATTTAAAACGGTTTGACCTGTCGAAACTCAGGCATGCCTGTGTTGCCGGTGAGCCTCTGAATCCGGAGATATACAAGCGGTTTTATGAAGCGACCGGGCTTAAATTGATGGAGGCATACGGGCAGACGGAACTGACCGTCACGATTGCCACCTTCCCCTGGATGGAGCCAAAACCGGGCTCGATGGGAAAGCCTTCAGCCGGTTATGATATCGATTTGCTTGATGAAAAGGGAGAGTCATGCGAGAAAGGGCAGGTAGGGCAGATTATTGTCCGTACCGGAGTCCAAAAGCCGGTCGGTCTATTCGATGGATATTATCGGGATGAAGCACTGACGCAAAAAGTTTTCCATGACGATATATACTATACCGGGGATCTGGCATGGCGAGACGAAGACGGATACTACTGGTTTGTCAGCCGATCAGATGACATTATCAAAAGTGCGGGCTATCGGATCGGGCCGTTTGAAGTAGAAAGCGCCTTACTCGAGCATCCGGCTGTGCTCGAATGTGCAATCACTCCCGTACCTGACCCGGAGAGAGGCCAAATTATCAAAGCCACTGTGGTTTTAGCAAAAGGCTATCTACCAAGCGAGAGTTTGAAAAAAGAGCTGCAGGAACATGTGAAAAGGGTTACCGCGGCCTATAAATGCCCTAAGATCATCGAGTTTGTCTCTAGCCTGCCGAAGACTATCAGTGGAAAGATTCGGAGAGTAGAAATACGGGAGGGTGGGGCACTAAAGGTGAAGTAAAGGGGAACTGGTACCCCCTGTTGCCGGAATGGCTTGCTCAAGATTAAAAAGGAATGATAGGGGCTGTCCGAATAATGTTTTCGGAACAGCCCCTTGTTTTGCGTCGTCATTGAGTGCGTTCACCGAAGTGAGACGCACTCAATGACGTGGGAGAGGAGAAACTGGAGGAAGAGCTCATGAGAAAGGCTGGTATAACCCTTACTGCGTCATTGCAGGTCCGGTATTAAGATCCTTTCCCATGAAGACCCTTTAGCCATTACCTATTTTGCACAAAGCAAGTTTTTTTATACAATCGAAAATGTGGTAATTTATGACAGGCAGAAATCCACTAAAAATATATCTTAAAAAGGGCGGATTCCAATAATGGTAGGTATTTTAAAACCGTTATGTTATAATTTTGACAAGCTTTTCAAGGCAGGAGCCTGATCCTATGAGTGGTCTCCGGGTAATTGGCGGCATAGCTAAAGGAAGAAGGCTGAAAACCAGAAAAACCATGAACCTCAGGCCGGCAACGGACTTCATTAAAGAGGCGCTTTTTAATATTTTGGCTGTACAGGTCATCGATGCGCATTTTCTCGATCTATTTGCCGGCAGCGGAAGTATCGGTATCGAGGCCTTGAGCCGGGGGGCGCGGCAGGCGGTGTTTGTAGAAAAGGACCCCCTTACAGCCGCGCTGATCAGGGATAATCTGGCCATCACCGGTTTCACCTCCCAGGGTCAGGTCTATGTTGGAGATGTATTGAAAGCCCTGACCAGCCTGCAAAAAAGCGGGTGCAGATTCGATCTGGCCTTCATCGATCCTCCTTTCAGGCAGGATCTGGTGACGCCAAGCTTAGCGCGGCTGTTACAGCTTGAACTGATCAGGCCAGGCGGGTTAATCGTGACCCGCAGCTATGTGCGAGAAAAGGCCATGACAGAGATCGCTCCGGTCAGGATGAGGGCTTACGGGGACAGTGTCCTGAGATTCTATTCAATAACTAATTCAGAAAGGGCATTTACATGACCATAGCAATTTATCCGGGCAGTTTTGATCCCATCACTTTCGGGCATCTGGATATCATCGAAAGAGCGGCGACGATTTTTGATCGGGTTATTGTTGCTGTATGCCTCAACCCGGGTAAACAGCCGCTGTTTACCATGGAAGAGCGCGTGGAGATGATTGTCCGGGAGTCGGCTCATCTGGCCAACGTGGAGGTAAACTGCTTTAGAGGTCTGTTGACTGAGTTCGTGAGGCGGAAAAATGCCGGGGTTATCGTGCGAGGGTTGCGCGCTATTACCGATTTTGAAAATGAATTTCAGATGGCCCTGATGAACCGGAAGCTGAACTCAGAGATCGAAACGGTATTTTTGGTAGCACAGCCCAATTATTCATACCTGAGTTCGAGCATTGTCAAGGAGCTTGCCAGCCTCGGGGGCAATGTAGGAGGATTAGTCTCGGAGCAGGTATCTCAGCATCTTCAAAGCAAATATGCAACGACTGGGGAATGAGTATACTTTTCGGAGGTGAGTCCGTGGATATATTCAAGCTGTTGGAAGAGTTGGAGGAGTACATTCAGGGTTGCAGGCGCGTGCCGATGACTGGGAAGTTATTGATGGGCGAGGATGAACTGCTGGATTTCATAGACCGGATCAGGTCGCTGTTGCCGGAAGAGATCCATCAGGCCAAGCTGATGGCCAAGGACCGGGAGAGGCTGATGGAAGAGGCCCGGGCAGAGGCCGATCGTGTTTTGGCCCAGGCAAACCAGCAGATCGAAGGCATGATCAGGGAGAGCGAGATGGTCAGGCAAGCCCAGGCAACTGCAGAAGAAATTGTGGCCCAGGGCAAGCACGTGGCTTACGAGATCAAGAACAGCGCCACTCTGTATGCGGATGACATTATGAGCTCTCTGGAGGAAAACCTGGAGCAGAGCCTGGAACTGATTCACAGAGGCCGGGGAGAGTTGAGTCAGATGAAAAAGGTCAGCGGCTAATGATCAGCGGATAATGATCATATTTTTAAGGCGGCGCCACCAACTGCTCAGGATGCAGCCAATAAACAGTGCCAGGACAAGGCCTGCCGACAGGTAAACTCCAGCCACCCAGGGGAACCAGGTTGCTGTAAACGGGGATGCCATGACCGGTTGGGCCAGATAATTATGCAACGGCAACAGGGTTGCCAGATAAACGATCCCGACAGCCAGCGGAACCTGCAGACATCTGGTCAGCAGGTACGGCAGGATGCGCAGATCGCTACCCATCATCATTCCTGCTACCTGGGCCTGAATCGCCAACCCATTCCAGGCCAAAAGCGCTTCAATCACCAACAACTGTTGCACCAAACCTCCCGCACTCTTACTCGCCTCATTGATGCCGATGGTAATTTCGAAAAGGCCGTGCAGCAATGCTCTCAGCATGGCGGGATCGACTTGGAACATCTGGACAACGGGGGTCAGGATGCCAATGAGCGCATTGAACCAGCCTGCCGCCTCCAAGATTCCGATCACTACCGAGAACAGGGTGATAAACCCACCGATCGTTAGCAGGGTGATCGTGGTCTTTTGAACAGTCTCGCCCAACAAGGAGCCGAAACTCTGTTCCCTGAGCCGGGAAACCTGCTGCAGCAAGTCTGCCTTTGAGCCCTGCCGGGCATGGTGGACTGGTTTTGGATCTATAGTTTGCTGGCGTGACATAAATTTAAGCATTATCCCGCATAGTAAATTAGAGGAGTAATGGATCCCCGCAATCAATGGCCCCAGGGCCGGATTTTTATACATGCCGATGCTGACTGCGCCCAGCATAAACAGGGGACTGGCATTGCTGGTAAAAGCGATCAGCCTTTCCCCCTCGTCTCTGGTGCATAGAAGATCATGGCGAATGCGCGAGGTGAGGATCGCACAGAGGGGAAAACCGGAGATATAGCTGACGGCAATGATGAAGGCGGATGTGCCCGGGAGATTGAATAGCGGACGCATGGCCGGTTCCATAAATGCGCCCAGCAGGGTGACGAAACCGAGGCCCATCAGCAGTTCGCTGACGATAAAGAAAGGCAACAGGCTGGGCAGCACGATCTCCCACCAGGTCAGTAACCCACGCCGGGCAGCAGCAAAGGCTACCATGGGGTAGTGGATGATCCCGATCCCGAAACCCAGGCAGATGATCATCCAGAACAGCGTGCCGGAGAGATTTCGCAGCACATGCCAACTGGTGCTGGGTTTGCCAAAGGGGAAACGCAATCTGGCAACGACCCGGCTGGTCATGAAAAACTTTCCCTCTTTCGCAAGGTTCTGCAAGAAATAATTTGCCTCGGAAGGATTATACAATCCTGGTGTAGAAAATAGACCTCATGAAAAAAAGGGGGGGATCTATTCACATAAGAACGAGAGCGGATGTTTTTAGATTATGGCATATCTGTGGTTTGTCCTAGTAGACAAGCTTACCTAAAAATTTCCCGACACTATTAATTAGTTGCAAAGAAGCGAGAAAGATACCAATAAAAGTAAAAGAAAAAGAGGTTAAGGCCGGTGGCGTTTTCAGGCGCCGGTTGGGTAATCTTTTTAAATTTAATATTTAGGGAGGGACGTTTGCATGTCAGTAATCGCACCGCAGAACCCCATCATGGAGCGTATCTGGGAGAAGGCGCGGGCGGGGCAAAAACGCATCGTGCTGCCTGAGACGAGCGACGGAAGGACGCTGCTGGCCGCCGAAATGGTCGTCAAGGCCAACCTGGGCCAAATCACCCTGATCGGCAAAGAGGATGCGGTAAGGAAATTGGCCAAAGAGGTGGGGGCCAATATCGAGGGCATCCCGATTGTAGACCCTGAAAAGACTGAAAAGCTGGAAGCATATGCCCAGAAGCTGTTCGAGATCAGGAAGGGCAAGATCCCAACCATCGATGACGCCAAGAAGATCCTGCAGGATTACCTGTACTTCGGTGTCACCATGGTCAAGGTCGGCGATGCCGACGGCATGGTGGCTGGCGCTGCGAATACCTCCGCAGACGTACTGCGTCCGGCGTTCCAGATTATCAAGACGGCGAAAGGCATCTCCATTGCCTCGGCCTATTTCGCCATGATCGTCCCGAACTGTCCATACGGGGAGAACGGATTCATGCTCTATGCCGATTCCGGCGGACACCCCAATCCTACCGCTGAGGAACTCGCCGACATTGCCATCACCACCTGTTTGACCATGAAGAACATCTTTGGCATCGAGGAACCCAGGGCAGCGATGCTCTCCTTCTCGACCAAGGGGAGCGCCTCCCACGCTATCGTCGACAAGGTGATCGAGGCCACCAAGATCGCCAATCAGAAGCGTCCTGACCTCCTGATCGACGGTGAACTGCAGGGAGATGCCGCCCTGGTCCCGGAGATCGGCAAGAAGAAGGCGCCGGGCAGCCCGGTAGCCGGTCGCGCCAATATTCTGATCTTCCCGGACCTGAACTGCGGCAATATCGCCTACAAGTTGACCGAGCGCCTGGCCCATGCGGAAGCCTACGGACCTCTGCTCCAGGGCTTGGGCAAGCCGATCAACGATCTGTCCCGCGGCTGTAAGCCCAGCGACATTGCCAACGTGGCGGCCATCGTCGCAGTCAAGGCCATGGTGCCTTACGGCGAGAGCCAATAGCATTGTGTTCCAGGAATAGATAACAGACGATGATCTGAGGAAGGGGAAATAAATATGAAGATTCTGGTTCTGAACTGTGGCAGCTCTTCTGCCAAGTACATGGTCTACGACTGGGCCGCCCAGGAGATTGTCTGCAAGGGGATCGTGGAACGGGTGACCCTGGGGGGATCCTTCTGTATTCATGAGGCCACCGGCAGAGACGGGGTCAAGATCGAGCGGGACTGTCCGACCCACAAGGAAGCCGTGAACCTGATCCTCGAGTTGCTGGTGCACTCTCAGTATGGCGTCTTGAAGAGCATCAAGGAGATCGACGCTGTCGGCCACCGGGTGGTGCACGGCGGCGAGAAGTTTGCCAAGTCTGTCCGGATCGATGCCGGCGTGCTGAACGCCTTCAAAGAACTGGAGGCCCTGGCGCCCCTGCATAATCCGCCGAACGTGCTCGGTATCGAGGCAGCGCAGGTCCTGCTGCCTGATGTGGAACACATGGCGGTCATGGACACCGCCTGGCACCAGACCATGAAGCCGGCCCAGTACATGTACGCCGTGCCTTACGAGTGGTATGAAAAATACAAGATCCGGCGCTATGGATTCCACGGCACCTCTCTGTTATACGTGGCCAAGCGTGCTGCGGTGCTGCTGGGCAAGGACCCCTTTGAGGTCAACCTGATCAGCCTGCATATCGGTAACGGAGTGAGCGCCAACGCGGTCAAGAAGGGGATTTCCTTCGATACCAGCATGGGCTTCACTCCACTGGAAGGCCTGGTCATGGGCACCCGCGCCGGGGATCATGATGCCGCCCTGGACACTTATGTGATGCGCAAGGAGAACCTATCGCCCAAAGATATTGACAATATCCTGAACAAGAAGAGCGGCCTGCTGGGGATCACCGGACAGTATGCCGACCGGCGCGATATTCTCGAGGCTATGGAGAAGGGCGATGCGAAGGCGGAGCTGGCCTACGAGTTGGAAACCTATCGGATCAAAAAATATATCGGCGCCTACGCCGCGGCGGTAGGCGGTGTCGATGCCCTCGTCTGGACTGCGGGAGTGGGGGAAATGGCCCCTGCCATCCGGGCGAAGGCCATGGAAGGTTTGGAGTTCCTGGGGATCAAGTTCGACCCGGAGAAGAACAAGGTCGCCCGCACCAGAAATATGGAGTCGGATATTTCAGCACCGGATTCCAAGGTGAAGATCTTTGTCATCCCTACTGACGAGGAACTGGTCATGGTGGAAGACGTGGTCACCCTGCTGAATGGAACCTACGACGTGCACACCAACTTCAAGTACTCCTTCCAGGATCCAAAGTACCGGAACAAGATGCGGGATGACGAGTTGGCCAAGCAGTTGCAGAAGAAGCCGGAGATGGCCCAGGCCCAGGCCAAGGTTCCCGGCCAATAAACCACCTCGAACAAGGATCATGATGAAGAGGGGAAGGTCACATTGCCTTCCCCTCTTCATTGACATCTCCATTCGCCACCGGTATAATGTGGAATGGTTAATTGGGGGCGGATTCATTTGTTGATCGAAGTTGCTGATCTGCGCAAGGCCGGGCACTCGCAAGGCGGGCGCGGTAATGAGAAAGAGTTTACCGGCAAGACCTCCCGCTTGGAGATCGAACTCCGGGGCGATATCTATGTTTTTGGCGAGGCGCTGATCGAAGGGCGAGCCCAGAATGTGGGCGGCAAGATCTACGTCAAGGGGAGAGTCATCTCCCAGGTCAACCTGATCTGCAGCCGGTGCCTCACGCCCTTTTCCATTCCCATCGACACTTCTTTTGAGGAGACTTACTATGCTGCAGGCACGATCAGCCCTGATGATCTGGAAGAATCAGGACGGGTCTATCATGGCGACCAGATCGATCTGAGC
>JBEKKU010000099.1:0-8561 GCA_050010575.1 Thermacetogeniaceae bacterium
CTCAGAATTATAATAGGCGCTCTCGAAAAAGACCTTTCGGTCCTCCAGCACCTTAAGCAGTTTGTTTAATTGGATGGGGTGCAGTTCGCCGATCTCGTCTAAGAAAAGGATGCCGCCGTGAGCTTTAGTGACCGCGCCGGGCTTGGGTTGGGGGATTCCAGCCATACCGAGGGGCCCCGCCCCCTGGTAGATCGGGTCGTGCACGGAACCGATCAGTGGGTCGGCAATGCCCCGCTCGTCAAAACGGGCAGTATTAGCATCCAGTTCGATGAACTTGGCGTAGGTGCCGAAAGGCGAGCTCGGGTTCTTCTTGGCCTCCTCCAGTACCAACCTGGCAACTGCGGTCTTGCCCACGCCAGGCGGGCCATAGACCAGCACATGCTGCGGGTTGGAGCAGCAGAGAGCCGCCCGCAGGGCCTTCAGCCCGTTCTCCTGGCCGATGATCTCCTCGAAGCGCTGGGGGCGTGTCCGTTCAGACAATGGCTCTGCCAGAGAGATGCGTCGCAGGGACTGGATCTTCTCCAGTTCCTTCTTTACCTCCCGGTCCACCGCCACCTTCGTCACCTGCTGCGTCCGGAGCAGGTTCCAGAAATAGAGGCCGATCACAATTATGAAAAAGATCTGGATAAAAGTCAGTAGACCACTCAGGCCAAAGAAACTACCCATATCAACCACGGCTCCTAACATAATGATTTCGCGGCATGTATGCTTAAAAAATCTTGCCAGCAAAATTATTTCCAGAAACCGCAGTTTCTAACCAATTTTAAGGAAAACAATGGACAAGTGTCACCCGTAGGGCTCAGGCTCGCACCCTGAGACAGCGCCCAAGCAGGCCAACATGAAATAGCCGGTAATCGCCACCGGCGGCTCCAAGGCTGAGGACTTTCAGTTACTATTTAGCATTAATTGCGGCGAAACTAAAGCGATCGGCGTTCAGGGGATAAACATGGTTTGAAAGGAGTATTACCTGCGGCGGCAGTGCCAGAGCCAGTACGCAATCAACAGGAGAATAGCGACCAGCAGCAGCAGGTCGGCCCGGTGGAACCAGGAGCTAACGATCTCCCAATGCACACCCAGAGTGAAGCCGACGTAGGTAAGAAACAGGCTCCAGATCAGGGTACCCAGGAATGTATAGAGGGTGAAGAGAGTGATGTTCACCCGGGCCACCCCGGCCGGCAGGGAGATGAAGGTGCGGATTCCCGGCAAAAGCCGGGTGAAGAAGACCGTCCAGATGTCATACCGGTTAAACCAATTTTCAGCCATGGCGATCCGGCCTGGAGTCGCCCCGAAATACCGGCCGTAACGGTCGAGAAAGGGGCGCCCGCCGAAGAGCCCGATGTAATAGGAGGCCAGCGAGCCGATGGTCCCGCCGATGGTCCCGGCCAGGGCGGCGGCAAAGAAGGCGAGCTGGCCGGTGGAGACCAGGTAGCCGCCGAACGGCAGGATCAACTCGCTTGGTATGGGGATATTGCAGCTCTCGATCGCCATCAGAATTCCGATCCCCCAGTACCCCAAGGAGGCAATGAAAGCAGTGACCTGCACGGCGATCCCTGTCAATATACCTATTTAAACCCACCTCCGGCTAGAAATTCAGCCCACAATGATGATTATATCATATCGCACTGCTCTGTTACTGAATCGTAAAAGGGGTGCTTTTCAGCACCCCTCGCTTTATTGCTTTAAAAGACCGCCATCGCTCTGGAAACAGGAGACGCTGGTTAGGCGGTTTCCTCCCGCTTCTTCTTGCGGTCAACGGTGACCATGATCGGCTCCTCTTTCTTGGCGACGACCTCTTTGGTGATCATGCACTTGGTGATGTCGTTCCGGGATGGGATCTCGTACATCACTTCCAACATGATATCCTCAAGGATCGCCCGCAACCCCCGGGCTCCGGTGTTCCGCTTGATGGCCTCCTTGGCCACGGCCTGCAGGGCGTCCTCCTTGAACTCCAGCGCCACTCCGTCCAGTTCGAACAACTTCTGGTACTGACGCACCAGGGCATTCCGCGGCTCGGTCAGGATCCGGATCAGGGATTCCTCATCCAGGGCATCCAGGGTAACGATCACCGGCACCCGTCCTACAAACTCCGGGATCAAGCCATACTTGAGCAAGTCCACTGGCAGGATCTGTTCCAGGATCGCCCCGATCTTCTGGTCCTTCCGGGAGCCCAACTCAGCCCCGAAGCCGATGGTTTTACTGCTGACCCGGTTCTGGATGATCTTGTCAACCCCCTCGAAGGCGCCACCGCAGATAAACAGGATGTTGGTGGTATCCAACTGGATGAACTCCTGATGCGGGTGCTTGCGGCCGCCCTGGGGCGGTACGCTGGCCACGGTGCCTTCCAGGATCTTCAGCAGTGCCTGCTGCACGCCCTCGCCGGAGACGTCCCGCGTAATCGAAGGGTTCTCCGACTTCCGGGCGATCTTGTCGATCTCGTCGATGTAGACGATACCCTTCTCGGCCTTCTCCACATCGTAATCGGCCGCCTGGATCAGCTTCAGGAGGATGTTTTCCACATCCTCTCCGACATAGCCGGCCTCGGTAAGAGAGGTGGCGTCAGCGATGGCAAACGGCACGTTCAGAATCCGGGCGAGGGTCTGGGCAAGCAGCGTCTTGCCGCAACCGGTAGGCCCCAACATGATGATATTGCTCTTCTGGAGCTCCACCTCGTCGACCTTGAGGCCGAGGTTGATGCGCTTATAGTGATTGTAAACGGCGACAGACAGGGTTTTCTTGGCATGTTCCTGGCCGATCACGTACTGGTCCAGGATCTCCTTGATCTCCCTGGGCTTGGGAACATCGCTTAACTCGAAACCCGCCTCTTCGCCGAGTTCCTCCTCAATGATCTCGTTGCAGAGTTCGATACACTCGTCGCAGATGTACACTCCGGGGCCAGCCACCAGTTTCTTTACCTGGTCCTGCAGCTTGCCGCAAAAAGAGCACTTCAACTGCCCCTTGTCATCACCAAATTTATACACGCGGTCACACCTCCTTAGGGACTAGCCCACTTTCTCCCCGGGTCGGGAAGTCATCACCTCATCGATAATCCCGTATTCCTTAGCCTCTGAAGCGCTCATGAAAAAGTCCCGCTCAGTGTCGTGCTGGATCTTCTCCAGCGGCTGCCCGGTCAACTCCACCATGATCTGGTTCAACTGTTCCCGGACCCTGATGATCCGTCTGGCGTGGATCTCGATGTCCGTGGCCTGGCCCTGGGTTCCGCCTGAGGGCTGGTGAATCAGGATCTCGCTGTTGGGAGTGGCAGAGCGTTTTCCTTTGGCGCCGGCTGCCAGTAAAAATGCCCCCATGCTCGCCGCCAGGCCGATGCAGATGGTGGACACGTCCGGCTTAACATACTTCATGGTATCGTAGATGGCCATTCCGGCGGTGATCATGCCCCCCGGAGAGTTGATATAGAGGTAGATATCCTTATCCGGGTCCTCTGCCTCCAGAAACAGCATCTGAGCAATTACCAGATTCGCCATATGGTCATCGATCGGCGTTCCCAAAAACACGATCCGGTCCTTCAACAGCCTGGAGTAGATGTCGTAAGCCCGCTCGCCCCGGCTGGTCTGCTCCACCACCATCGGGACCAGGTACTGCCCTGTCGTTGTCATCTTGATTCACCCGCTTTCTAACTATCTATTTTATTCAATTTAACTAACGGAAAACCTTTTTTTAACTTTCTTTGACTAATACTATACCAAAGTTTTATTGTGGGTAAAAGGGGCCGCGAGAAAAAGTCTCGCGGCCCTGCCGTACTTCATCATGCTATCCGCGTCCGGAGCTTACGTCAACAGCAAATTATACAGCAGAGCAATCATTCAGGAATTATCTGCCGAAACCTCACCGGCTGCTTCCGGTTGGGAGGCGGCCGTTTCCGCCGCTTCCTGAACTTGCGCTGTTCCTGCCTGCGGGGCAGCACTCGGCTCCTCCACTGGTTTAGGCGGCACAGCTTTGGCGTTGTCCGACAGGAACTTCTGCACCTTATCCAGCAACAAGCCTTTTTCAAAAGCGCCCAACTGGCCCTTGTCCTCCAGAGTCTTACGCAGCTTGGCTGACTCCATGCCATATTGGGCTGCCGTATCGCTTACTTCCTGCTCCAGCTCTTCCGGGGCAATCTTCAGGCCCTCGGCCTTGGCGATGGCGCTGAACACCAGCCGTCCTTTGACGACTTCCCTTGCTCTGGCTTCGAGATCCGCCTTCAAGGCTTCCGGCTCCTTCTTCACCAGGTGCAGGTAGGTGTCCAGGTCCAACTTCTGGGATGAGAGGTTGCGGGCGAATTCCCCATATTCTTGCTGCAATTGCTCTTCAACCAGCGACGCCGGCGGTTCCACCTCTGCCTGGGCTACCACCTGGTTGACCACCCGCTCGGCAAAGATGCGCTTGGCGTTATAATTACCTACTTCGTCCAGCTTATTTTTTATCTGGACTTTAAATTCATCCAGAGTGGTACAATCGCTGATATCCCTGGCAAACTCATCGTCAATGAGGCTTAACTCCTTGTGTTTGACCCCGGTCACCTTGACCTTGAATTGGGCCTCTTTCTCTGCCAGTTCTGAAACCTGGAACATCGACGGCAGTTGCAGGGTGAACTCCAACTCCTGGCCGGCTTTAGCATCCAGCAGGTGAGCGTCGAAACCCGGAATGAACTTGTGAGTGCCAATTTCTATGGATCTTTCCTTGCCCGCCAGGCGGGGCTCCGGTTTGCCGTCAATGGCCGCCTCATAGTCGACGACGGCGATGTCGCCATCGCTGGCCGGCTCCTCCCCGGCGTCGATCAACCGGGCATGGCGTTGTTGCAGCATCTGTAAGTGGGCTTCGACCTCGTCATCCCCCACCTTGACCTCCGGCATCTCTGCTTCTATCCCTTTATACTCACCCAGCTTGACCTCAGGCAGCACTTCCACCTTCACCTTGAAGATGAGCGGCTTGCCCTGCTCCATCTGGATAACATCCATCTCCGGCTTGCTGATCGGCTCGATGTCGTGCTCCTTGACCGCATCCTGGTAAGCCTGGAGAACCAGGATGTCCAGAGCATCCTCGTAAAGCACTTCCTTACCCATGCGAGCTTCAAGGATCGAGCGCGGCACGCGCCCCTTGCGAAAACCGGGAATATTGATGCGCTTGACCACCCGGTAGTAAGCCTTGCCCAGGGCTTCGTCCACCTGTTCTACGGGCACTTCTACCTGCAGGGCGATCTGGTTGCTCTCTAGCCTTTCCAGAGATGCTTGCATTTATGCTCCTCCCAATTTCTTACTGCTAGCTATTATTGGCGCTAAGCTGCAGAACCCGTTGCCATCCAGTGCGTACCATGACCACAAGCCTCCTGCTCAGCCCGTTTTGAACATTTTTCCCGGTTAATTCTGACATGGTGCGGGAGAAGGGACTCGAACCCTTAAGGGAAAACCCACCGGATCCTAAGTCCGGCGCGTCTGCCAATTCCGCCACTCCCGCGGCTCACGTAGCCATAATAGCACCGCTCCTATGTTTCGTCAAGCGCCCGGAGACAGGCAGTTCTAGCAATTGGCAATCCCCTTAACAGATTCCAGCTGCCTTTTGGGTACATCGTGGGATACATTCAGGCAAAAGGGTTACATTAAATTGTACGCACCTCATTCAGCCTGTGGTCTTGGTAAATACGGGAGGCAGAGGCAATGTTCGAAAAAACACTGGCAGTTCTGCTACTGCTCCTGCTGGGGAGCACCATGCTCTACAACGTGATTACCCGGGTCATCGCGCCTCTCCGCAAACCTCCCAAGAACTGATCCTGCCAGGTTGCAGAAGCCCAGGCTATCGGATAAATTAAACCCCACCAGCGCGATGTGGGGTTAATGATGAGCTTGAGCCGCCTTTGGCCTCAATAACACGCCCCGGGGTGTACCCGGGACGTTTTCATGGCAACTGGAGTGCCCCTGATTAATTTAAAAAAAGAAGTAGGATAATAATAATGATAATGAACCAGATGGGGAAAAAGGCAAAAAAGCCAACGCCCCCTCCTGCCCCCTTATTGCCAATCTCCTTGTGACCAATCCCTCCAACCCCTTTTGCTCCCATATGCACTCCTCCTTAATAGTTAATCCATCACCACCATATTATTCTAATTTCAGCAGATACGTGACAGAACCAACTGGGTTTCTTCGACAGCAAGCCCTTCATGGAGCGCCCCAGTTTCTCCCCAACTTCTTATCTCTGGCCCGTTAGACCACACAGTCTTTACCCGGGGTCGGAGCATCCTGTCGCTACCCTGTTACGGTTAATGAAGGATAAACCTGTTCGCTGTCGAAACAGTTCAGAGGCTGGAAAGGTTCCAGCAATATATTAATGAAAGAAGAGAGAGTACATGGATGCCCGCCATGCCTTTTTTTGCGATGCAGCCACCTCAGATTCGAGTGGCAAGCTGAGCGTGCTGGGGATCTTCGACAACATCAACGCCAAAGCCTTTCCCGCCACGCATCCGGAAATGTCTCTGGTGCTGACACTGCGCGGCCATCGCTCCGAAATTGGCAGCCACGCCTTGAAGATCAACCTGGTAGATGCCGACGGCAAGGAGATCATCCCGCCAATCGAGGGTCAGTTTGTGCTGCAGCCGGAAGCCCTGGACGCCAATCTCATTCTGCACATCCAGAACCTGACCCTGCCAGTTCCGGGCACCTACTCTGCTGACATTACCGTTGACAACCATTTCTTACAATCGGTAGCCCTAACGGTCAGAGCCATCAAGAGTTAGCTTGGAATCACCCACTCCAACCGCCAGATCATCCCTTCTGCCGTCAGCCACCCCTACCATACATATTATGGGTTCCCCTCCATATTTTTTAACCAGGGCGGGCCTGCCATTTTATTCTATTCTTCCGCGGTTCATCTTCCTTTTTTCCCAGATCACCTGAGAGAGCATAATCGTATAATGCTTGATTTATCAGGCTTGTTCAACAGATCCAACTATCTATTATTATCATATTTATTATTTAGTTGCATATTTAAAATCTATTTACAGTTATGAAAAAAATAGTCGAATAAGGAAGGATAAAGGAGATTAATGTAGAATCAAATTATGTAAAGGCTGGCTCCTGCCGCCTTTCTCATTAGCGATTACAGAAAGACAAACCAGCCATGGAGGTGAAGATTGAGATCGACACTCGCCGGCCAGAAATGGGCGAGGAAGAAACTCGGGAAAGGATAAATGCTCATGAAACTGAAGGAGAAACTGGTAATACTGGGGCTGTTGGCGTTAGCCGGGCTGTTCGCCCTGGCCGGCCCCGCCGTTGCAAGCCCCCAACTTCATCAGCTCGGCTGCAAGCCGTCATCCCAAACAACTCTATCGAATCACTACAATGCCCGGCTTATCAGCGGCATCTCGCAGACAACATCCTCGTCAGCCGCAGTGGACTGGGCCGCGGGAATGCCCTCTCCCGGCGATCAGGGGCAGCAAGGTAGTTGTGTAGCCTGGAGCACCGGCTACAATTACAAGTCCTATCAGGAGCAACAGGAGCGCAACTGGGGCCTCGCCACCAATAGCCACCTGTTCAGCCCGGCCTATATCTACAACCAGATCGATGGCGGAGTAGACGGAGGGGCATCCATCGCCGATGCGATGAACCTACTTGTGAACCAGGGTGACGATACCCTGGATGACTTCCCCTACAATGATCAGAACTGCACCACCCAACCGACCCAGGCCCAGAGACAGCGCGCCGCACAGTACAAGGAGCTCAGCTGGACACCGATCTTCCAGGGAACTGCAAACATTACCGCCATGAAGTCCGCCCTAGCCAACGGGCCGATCGAGGCAGGAACAGACGTCTACTGGAACGCCGGCTGGCAGACCACCGGCAATATCAGCCAGAGCGGTGTTTCCGGGAGCAGTGCCGGCGGGCATGCCATCGCTATCGTCGGCTACGACGACAGCCACCAGACGAACGACGGAGCTGGAGCATTCAAGTTCATCAACTCCTGGGGCACTAGCTGGGGCAATTACGGCGGTTATGGCTGGATCAGCTACAAATATGCCCAGAACAACTTCTTTGAGGCTGAAGTGATGTACGATCAGGCTCCAAATAACAATACCTTCTCAGTCTCCGGCAACATTTCCGACCAGAACCAGCAGCCGGTCTCCGGCGTTGCCATGAACTTTACCATCGTGAGCGGCAGCGGTACCCTGCCAACGGCAGTCACCACCAATACCAGCGGCAACTGGACGCAATCAGGCTTCCAGGCAGGCACGACCTACCGGGTGACGCCGAGTAAGGCAAGCTACACCTTCACACCTGCCTCGCAGGATTTTGACGGTACGCAGGCAACTGTGTTCAACTTTACAGCAAGCGCTCCGGCACCAGTGTCAGCGACGATCAGCGTGACTGCTCCGGCAGGCGGGGCGAACTGGCAGACAGGCAGTTCGCACACGATTTCGTGGAGCTATACAGGCAACCCCGGATCTGCTGTTAAGTTGGATCTGCTCAAGGGAGGCAGCCTGAGCAGCACCATCATCGCCAGCACCTCCGCAGGCAGCAACGGCTCCGGCAGTTACAGCTGGTTGGCTCCCGCCAGCCTGGCAGCGGGTTCCG
>JBEKKU010000100.1:0-8548 GCA_050010575.1 Thermacetogeniaceae bacterium
GGAAACCGTATCCCCGGTGCTGGCTCCGGTGCTGGCTGACAGCAGGGCCGTAGCATTCTCCGGCGATTGGCCGAGCAACTGCTGCAACAGCGCCGTCAATAAAGCTTGTGCAGCAGTATTGTCTGTCGGATCGCTTTTTTTCTCCGGTTGGGCGTCGGATATTTTCGCCTGGTTGTCAGCTGGTGCTGATGCGCTTTTGGCGAATTGAGACAAGAGCTTCGAGAATGTACCCTGGGAGCCGCTCTTTCCGCCGGTATTACCAGGGACTTGCTCTCGATTGGAGATTCCCGTCGCCAAGAGTAGTGCCGTTTCCAAATAATCACCTCCTTTCTATGTTTTGTTATTGTTACAAAATGATAATTCGTTTTTTAGTCCGGAAACTCCTTTTTGTTATATTATTTTTACAACTTTTTTCAGCAAAAAAATGCCGTGTGCTCTGAACTGATTAGTGGCTTCTCTTTGGTCAAAGGCATATTGCGTGAAGGAGAGCGCCGGCAATCGCTGCTCGCTGCTTACTAGGACCAAGGTATGATCAGGCAGATCGGTCAGTGAGGTCTGTGGTATAGAGACAAGGAAAAACGGCAATGGCGGCGAACAAGAGATTAAAACACCCAGAACGCAGGCTGGCTCTGAAGGGCGATGAACAGCAGGGAGTGTTCGTACTGATGGCAGGAATCCTCGGCATCACAGCTAATACAAACACACCACTGGCTTTCCCCGAACGATTGGTGCTCACTGTTTTAAGCGTCCGGGGCAACACAGCCATTGTATCAGCCAATAACAAGACGTTCGAGGTGCAATCAGAGATCCCCCTCAGGCCCGGGCAGGTCCTTAACGTCAGACCGGAGCAGGGCTTGCAGGGGGAGATCAGGCTGCGTGTGATCGGAGAGGCGCCGGGTACGGATGCCAGTGGGGTGCAACCTGGAACAGGAGCGGCCAGGCAGCTCGATCTGGTGACCGCCTTCCGCCTGGCAGGACTGCCGGTAACGACGGAAGATACCAACAGCGTGAACGCTTCATTGAAGGTGCTTGGAGAGTTGACTCTGCCAAACTTACTGGCTTCCGTAGCCCTGCTGAAAACTGGCCTGGTTTCAAACCAACTGCTGGAATCGGTGGCTTTGTTCCTGAGAAATCTGTTGGCATCCTCGCAAACAGATCAATCGGATGGTCCTGCCGAGGAGATCGACCCTGAAAATGCTGGCAGCGGCCGGGCGATCAGAGAGATGGTTCTGGTTCGCTCGGCGGCGGTGGCAGAAGCATTGCAGGAGTTGCCGCCACTGCTTGCCGGCAGTGGGCAGAACCTGGAGGCTGCGCTGAAAGCGCTATTGGCCAGAAACGGTGAACCGGGACAGCGGTTGTTAGGGGGACAGGTCTATACCTGGACGCAGGGCGACCGGGCCAACCCCTGTTTCTACCTGCCCCTGTTCTCCTTTCTGAGCAGTTACGGTTTGCCCAATAGCGAACTGTTCATCTACCCGCCTGCTGAAGAAGAGAAGGGCAACCCGCAGCAGCGTCCCTGGCTTTTGGTGCTGACACTGCAGACAGAGACCCTGGGATGGATGCAGTTTCAACTCTCCTACCAGCAGCGCCAGGTATCTATCCAGGCCCTGGTGGAGCAGCCTGGGACCAAGCGGGTCCTGGATGAGAACTGGCCTCTGCTTGCTGATCGGCTGGGGAGCCTGAACCTGCAACTGGCCGCGCATCAATGTGCAGTCGGTTCCGTTGACACCCAGGCACGGCAGCTGCAGGAGATCGGGGAGCGTTTTGAACGATACAATCCCTTTGACGTTTCTATCTGAGCGGGTGATCGCATGGATGATGAAGTGAAACAGGCAGCAGCCTTGAGGTACGTGCAAGGCAAAGATGCGGCCCCCCGGGTTGTAGCCTCGGGAAAGGGTATTGTTGCCGAGCGCATCATCAGGGAAGCCGAGCAGCATGGTGTTCCCGTCCATGATGACCCGGACCTGGCCAGACTGCTGGCGATGCTGCCCCTGGGAGCGGAAATCCCGCCCGAGCTCTATGCCGCGGTAGCTGAAGTGTTGGCGTTTGTTTATGGCCTCTCCCACCGGAAGCGGGGTGGATAGCATTCCTGATCTGACTGGGGCGCGGCAATATGCTCCTGCTCCATTGACGAAAAGTTGGAGCTGTTAGCTTGGGTGACGGCTGGTGTGGGCCGTTTTGTTAATGCTTGTGTGGTTCTGAAAGGTCTCGACGAACAGCTGGACCAGGTGCGGATCAAACTGCGTGCCTGCGCACCTCTTGATCTCTTCTATGGCCTCATTATGGCTGATCGCTTTCTTGTAGGGGCGTCCGTTGGTCATCACGTCATAGGCGTCGGCAATGGCCAGGATGCGGGCGAGCAGAGGGATCTGCTCCTCTTTCAGCCCCCGGGGATAGCCTGTTCCATCCCAGTATTCGTGGTGAGATAGAATCGCTTCGGCAATGTCCGCCAGACTGGGCACTGTTCGGACGATCTTATTACCGATTTCGGGATGCTGCTTCATCAGTTCCCATTCCTCATCGGTCAAGTAACGGGGCTTCACGAGAATATCCGATGGTATGGCGATCTGTCCGATATCGTGCAGGGCGGCCAGAATATCCAGTTCGTCCTTTTCTTTGATAGTCAGGCCTAAAAGATCTCCTATCCTCACCACCAGATCCTGGAGCCGTTTCCCGTGTTCCAGGGTTTCCGGGGATTTCTTGGCCAGGGCTCTTTGGAAGAAGGTGATAATGGAGAAGCGTGTTTTGCCGGGGTCCTGCAGCTTGTCGCGATACATCATGTCTTCAGCTTCCCGGAGGACCAGTTCGATGCTCTGATCATCCTCCTCCTTTGTGCTAAAACCTAGGGCAAAGCTGAAAGGAATTGATTCCCCATTATTCGCTTCCTGACAGGCCTTTCTGATCCGGTTGCAGAATTTCTCGGCTGCTGCCTTTCTGGTCTTCGGCAACAGGAGGGCAAATTCATCGCCGCCCCAGCGGCAGATAATCTCGTCTTTACGGCAGATCTTCTTAAGAACCTCGCCAGCCTCGATCAGCAACTTATCGCCTGCCTGGTGACCGAGAGTATCGTTAACAATCTTGAGGCCATTGACATCGCCCATGATAATGCTCAAGGGTCTTTGTCTTTCGACATCCAGCCGGTTCAACTCTTCCTCGAAGTAGGACCGGTTGTAGGCGCCGGTCAGGATGTCGTGAAAGCTCAGGTATTTGAGGCGTTCCTCCGCTTGTTTGCGTTCAGTGGTGTTGCGGACGACTACCACAACCTGGTCCTCGAGAAACGGGAGAAACCTTGCTTCAAAGAATCTTGTCTCTCCCTCCAAAGTGAGAGGATATTCGATCACGGCCAGCGATTTTGTTTGCAGAACCTGGCCAATCACATGCTTGAATTGCTTGCCCAGCTGTTTGGCGACGTCCTGAATACGCTTTCCCAACACCTTTTCTGATGGTACAAAGAGGTCAGAAGGCCGTCCCGCCAGCAGTTCCAGAAAGGTTCCGTCTGCGCCTAACCTGAAAAATAGATCGGGTAGAGCTTGAAAAACCGCCTGAATTTCTGAGGTCAGCTTGCGCAGTTCCTCCTCCGACTGCTTACGCTTGGTGATGTCGATGATCGCGCCCACCAGCCCCGAGAGATGCCCGGGTGTATTCTCGTACGTAGCCTTGTGAAATATGACATCGTGGTCCAGGCCGTCGGCAAATCGTAGCTTGGATTCGTAGATCTGTGTGCCGGGGGTGTTAAAGAGTTCGTTGTCCATCTCTGTATAGATATCTGCCATTTCTGCCGCCACTAGATCATAGACAGTCTTGCCGATGAATTCCTCCTTGCTTTGTCCCAGTGCTTCCAGGCAAGCCTTATTGCAGCCCCGGGAAAGTCCCTGTCGATCAGTGTAATAAATGGGAGTTGGGATAGCATCGATGATTGTTTGCAGAAAGTGCAACTGTTCACCCACACTTTGCTCTGCCTGCTGGTGTCCGGGAAGGGGGACGCTGTCGTATTCTGACAACAGCAGTTTCAGTTCTTCGACCTGTTGCACCAGCCGGTTTATATCTTCAAGCTGTGGTTCTGCACCGTTATTATCGTCCATTATAAACCCCCTGCCTCTTGATTCTTGGATCCGGTCAACAGATATTTGCCTATTGCAAGACAATAATTTATGTTAGAATACAGATAATTTGGATATGTTCGACTTTCGACAAAAAAATAAAAAATCCTTTTTAATCCGCAGCTTTTTCACCAGTTGTTTAAAACTTCGGACTTTTACTTTAGCCTGGCTCAGTTGTCCATAATTTTAGGAAGAAACAGCCATATGGAGGAGGAGCGTCTTTAAAGTATGAGGTTGCCCATATCGCATCTAACTCCTGGCATGAGGCTCGTGAGGCCGGTTTACGGACTAAAGGGCCAGATACTTTTAAATAGGGGGGTAGAACTGACCACCTCCTACATTCTAGGTTTGAAGCGGCATAACGTTCTGGCCGTGACGGTTGAAGGCGTGTTGGGCCTAGACGAAAAAGAGGCGGAAAACATTCTGGAAGAGAGCACGCGCGCCCAGGCGATGTTATCCATTCAAAACTGGGTGCAGACCAACAAGAAGCAGAGGGATTTCGATTCCGTAGCCGATAGTGTGAATTCTATCGTGGATGAAATCCTGGCCGGCAAGGTTCCTTCCGGCGGTCTGGCAGAAATATCCAGTGCCGACGTCTATACTTTTGCACACTCCGTAGATGTCTGCGCCTTTTCTGTGTACATGGGATTGAGATACGGCTATAAGAAAAGTGCGTTGCTCATGCTGGGAGCCGGCAGTATCTTGCACGACCTGGGCAAGATCAAGGTACCGCCCGAAATTCTGAACAAACCGACCATGTTGACAGCGGATGAGTTTGAGGAGATCAAAAATCATCCGCTGTTTGGCTATAACATGCTCATCGATGATGCATCGGGGCAGCTGAGCGACAGTTCGCTGGAAATAGTGCTGAACCATCATGAAAGATGTGATGGGAAGGGCTATCCTCGAGGCATCAGGGGCGATGAGATCAGCGATATGGTCGCCATCTGTGCCCTGTCGGATGTCTATAGCGCCATGACCACAGAGCGCGTATATCGCCGGGCCGTTCCTGCCAATGAAGCCTATGAGATGATCATGACTTCTGGCGACCGCCACTTCAAGATGCGGCTGGTCAGGCTGTTTGCTTCTTGTGTATGCCCATATACTGTCGGTACTCTGGTGCTCTTGAGCAATGGGGAGATAGCACAGGTGACGGAAACTGACCGCAACTTGCCGTTCCGGCCGGTGCTTGTGCTGCTCAAGACGAGAAGGCAGGTTGATCTGAGGTTGGAGTTATCGGTCGTCATCAAGCGCGTGCTGACAGATGATGAGGCGCAAGCTGTTATTATCCGGTTTAAGCTGGGACAATGAGGTTCAAGTGCCTTGCCGGGACTGTCAGCGGAGCTTGAAGGCATGGGGCAGCAATTCACCTAGGGTATACACCTCGTAACTGTCGTTGCTGTTGCTGCAGATGACCCTGGTGTCCTGATCGCCGAACTCGGCCAACACCTGCCGGCAGATGCCGCAGGGATAAGGAATAGTATCACCGCTTCCAGCGACGGCAACAGCCATGATCTTTCTTTCTCCCTCCGACACCGCTTTGAAAACTGCCGTCCGTTCCGCACAGTTGGTGGCTCCAAAAGAGACATTCTCCACGTTCACCCCGGTGTAAACATGCTCTCCACTCGTCAGCACCGCTGCCCCCACCTGGTAATGGGAATAGGGGGCATAAGCGCCTTTTTTTGCTTTCATGGCTACCTGCAACAGCTCTGTGTCTTCCATCTCATCGGCTCCCTTTCTGGCCGTTATGTTATGCGGGCAGGCCAACGGCAATATCCCTGCCTGGGACCAGTTTATCCGATAACTAACCGTCCCTATACCCCCGCTTCTGCAAGGCAAACTTGGTTTGTTTTATGTATTATTCTTCAAAAAACTCAGCGGCTCCTGCTCCATAAATCTATTAGAGGAGTGTGCTCAGATATGATCAGTACTGCTATCCAATGGTTTGATGCCTCTTGTGAGAACACCCGGGCTGACTAGGGTGTCTTCGGGTAATTTCGAGCATGGCGATAGTTCTCCAGGCGTGATCTTGCTAGCGGTATGCAACCAGCTACGTCCTCTTTTTTCTATAGTAGATTTCATAGCGGTGATTATTTTTTACGTTATCAGGGAATATATAGTATGAGACGGTCAACGGGTATTGCAGGTACTAGTTTATTGTTTCCTGCGCCCAGATTCTTCAAAGACAGATCAGAAAGAGGCAGCCTATGCCGGCAGCGAAGAAAAAACCTAAAAAAATTTATATGCCGAGCGACCTTGGTGATAGAAAAACCAGACGGGAGTATCGCAAACCGGGACCGGTGATCATTTACAAAAAGATGGAGGCGTTTAACGAGATGGGAGAAGTTTTGGCCTTGGAAGAGCTGTTGGCACTTCCGATTGACCAGGCTAAAGTGGTGATGTTGGACCTGAGCAAGACCATCAGCGATCAGAAGCTCGCCGAGGCCTGGTCGACTCACTTCACGCTGGTCAGAAAGCTGCGTTCGATTCTGGGAATTCACAAAAATCACAACGGCACCATCGTCAATGTCACCGAGATCCAGGGAGACAAGTGGCCGCCGGCCTTCCGCCTGCCAGCCCGCAGGGCTAAGGCTAGACCGGAAAAAGTGGTAGTCATGCAGGGAGCTGCCGATCACGTGGCGGCTGCCCAGTTAGCCGAGATCAGGGGGTTAAGCCTGTCCATCAAGGGCACTTACAACGGCGCCGAACTGGAGCCACGCATCGAGGCGATCAGGACGCTGCTTTTAAGCTGCGCCGGCAGCAGGTACGCCATCAATCTATCGCTAGACGAGGTGATACCGGCCGGGGCGGCCGACCGGGGGTTGGCCCGGGGTGCCGCGGCTGCCACCAGCGCTGCTGCAAGTGGAGAGGATGGATTTTACGAAGAACAGCAGGTGGCGCGCTGAGCTTCTTGATGATCTGCCTGTACTAGGATGGGCCGGAAGGTCAACTGAAATGTGGCAACATGTTTTAGAGGTTTGAAGAGGGGTTGTCGATCAGGCAACTCCTCATTATTTTCCCTGCAACCCGCAGGAGTTTTGCCAGTCATGGAAGTTGCTTGACGGTTTCTGTTGTTTTCCGTAAGATAGAAGGAAAAATGAGATAAGTTGACGAGTGCAAGGGAAAACAGGCGATCGGGGAAATAGGTACATGGAGCAACGGCAGGCAGCGATCCAGTCATTGAGCAGACGGATCAGAGAACTGAGGGATCTACGCAAGGCGGTGATCCTGGCGCATTTTTATCAGCGCCCGGAGGTCCAGGACGTGGCCGATTTTGTAGGCGATTCCCTGCAACTGGCTCAACAGGCTGCCACCACCTCTGCAGAGGTGATCGTCTTCTGCGGCGTCTACTTCATGGCCGAGAGCGCCAAGATCCTATCGCCCGCGAAGATCGTGCTTCTGCCGGATGAAGAAGCAGGCTGCCCTCTGGCCGATATGGCCACCCCGGAGGCGGTGCGCCTCCGGAAGCAGGAGTTGCCCGGCTGCATCGTCGTCACCTACGTCAACTCTTCCGCCGCTGTCAAGGCCGAGAGCGACTTCTGCTGCACCTCTTCCAACGCCCTGCAAGTGGTCAAGGCCCAGCCGCAGGACCGTCCGGTACTGTTCGTGCCGGATCGCAACCTGGGAGACTATATCGCACGCCGCACCGGACGCCGGTTGGAACTGTGGGACGGCTACTGCCACGTTCATGACCGGCTGACAGTCGAGGATATCAAATCCGCTCAGACCAGGCACCCGGAGGCCCCGGTGGTGGTGCATCCGGAGTGCCGGCCCGAGATAATCGACCTGGCCGATCATGTGACCAGCACCGGCGGTATGCTGAAGTACGCCGGGGCCTCATCAGCGTCAACCTTTATCATCGGCACCGAACAGGGAATGTTGTATCCATTACAACGAGCCTTCCCTGATAAGTCTTTTTATTCGGCAGCTCCGCACATGGTTTGCCCCAACATGAAGCTGACCACTCTGGAGAAAGTCAGATGGGCGCTGGAAGACATGGCCCCGCAGGTGGAGGTGCCACCCCGGGTTCATGAACGCGCCCGGCAAGCCCTGGTCCGGATGCTGGAGATTACCTAAAGAAGTGAGAAACGAGAAGCGGGAAGCGGCACCTCTCTCAACTCGCAACTCTCATGGATGATGGGAGTAGGGTGGAGGAAATCATGGCGCAACATTGTCTATTTTCACTGGAACTGGATCGGCTGCCCTCTTTGCAGTCCGACTTTTTAATTATTGGGAGCGGTATCGCCGGCCTTTTTGCCGCCTATAAGGCCAGGCAGTTTGGTTCGGTGCTGGTGGCGACCAAGCAGCGGGCCGAGGACAGCAACACCGAGATGGCCCAGGGGGGCATCGCCGCTGCTGTGGACGAGGCTGATTCTCCGGTACTGCACCTGGAGGATACCCTGGAGGCCGGGGCTGGCTTGTGCGATGCCCGGGCGGTGGAGATACTG
>JBEKKU010000101.1:0-8526 GCA_050010575.1 Thermacetogeniaceae bacterium
GAACCTCACGGTCACCGATGACTCGGTCACCATCAGCGCCAGCACTGCGGGAATCCCCGGGATGACTGCCACCAGCATCTACCGTACCGTTTCCCTCCCGACCAACGTGCGTGCTGAGCACTGCTCGGCGTCATACAGCAACGGCATCCTGGAGGTGCGGTGCCCCAAGGCAGACCTCACTGCCCGGCGCCGGATCCAGGTTACCAGCTAATCTTCTCTATCCGGTTCCAGGCGTAGCTGTGATCAGATTTTACCCCCACACTTGTATTCTAAGGAGGTCAACAATGCCTTTAGATATCAGCAATCAGCCGATCAAACATCAGACTGCAGCAACTTCATCCCGTAATCGGGGCAAACAACAACCACAGGAGATCCCCGACCGGGAGAACCCGGAACCAGCGGTAGAGCCGGGCACATACCCGGGTGTAGCGCCCAGTTTTTTTCCGTACACGCAGTACCCGAATCTGACCTGGCAGCCCCGGGTCGACATCTTTGAAGACCACGACAACTTCCTGGTCATCGCAGAGGTCCCCGGAGTCCAGCCGGAGCAACTGAATGTGGAAAACACCTCCAACCTGCTGCTGATCCGCGGCCAAAATCAACCATTGACAGGCAGCGGCGGCACAAACACGATCCCCCGCTACCAGGAACGCGTCTGCGGGAGCTTCTTCCGGGAGATCCCCTTGCCCCCCTACACCGATATAGACCAGGCAGAGGCCAAGTGCCGCGACGGCCTGTTGGAGATCAGGATCCCCAAAAAACAAATCTCCCCGCATCAGCCCCTGGCATGAGCGGTTTTTTTGACACCTTGAAAGGTTGGTTGTTGTTCGCAGAGCCTGCACCCCGTGAGCAATTCATCCTCCGGGAAAACGAGAGCGAAGGCGATGGCAGCCTGAAAAACAGCCAGCCAGAGGGCACAACCAGCAGCAAGAAGCGGCGCAGGCAGAAGGGCAATGGGAACGATGCCGGGGCAACGCAGCCGATCAGCCGGAGACTGGCGGATAATCTAAGCGCCATCAAAGAGAGGTTTAACGTTCCCACCAACTCCGACGTGATGATCCGGGAGTTCGACATCATCGTCGGCAAAAAAGCGATCGCCGCTTTCATGATCTACTATGACGGCATGGTCGACCGCAAGGTGGTTAATGATGACCTCCTGCTGCCGCTGATGCTGCTCTCGAACCTGGATATCAAGAGCGATGAGGCCAGGGTGCCGGCATACATCCGCAGCCACCTGCTGACCCACAATCAGATCAAAGTGGTCTCGGCACTGGACCAGGTCGTCGGCGAGATCAACTTTGGCGGCGTGGGCATCTTCGTGGACGGCATGGATTCCGCCTTCACCGCCGATGTCAAGGGCTTCGAGCACCGAACGGTGGAGCGTCCGAACACCGAGATGGTGATCCGGGGACCCCAGGAGGGCTTCACCGAGACGATCAGGGTCAACACCGCCCTAATCCGGAAGCGGTTGAAGGATGAGGACCTGATCGTGGAGGACGTCCTGGTCGGCCTGCGGAGCAAAACACCCTGCGCCATAATGTACATCCGGGATATCGCTAACGATTCCATAGTCGCCGAGGTGCGGCGCAGGCTCAAGAGCATCCAATCCGATTACATCCACGACTCCGGGGAGATCGAGCAGTTCATCGAAGAAAGCACCTTTCTTACCTCCCCCCATATGGTAGCCACGGAACGGCCTGACCGGGTGGCGGCCCTGCTCACCGAGGGCCGGGTGGCAGTGATCGTGCACGGCAGCCCCTTCGCCCTGGTCATGCCCACCACCGCCTTTGAACTGGTGCACTCCCCGGAAGATCACTATGTGCGGGTCCCCTACGCCAATCTGCTCCGCGCTGTCCGGATCCTGGCCATGACCGTGGCTCTGCTGCTCCCTGGCCTCTATATTGCGATCACCAATTTTCACCAGGGGATGCTGCCCACGGGACTGCTGCTGTCGATCGAGGCAGCCAGGGAGAGGGTGCCCTTTCCCTCGCTCGTGGAGATCCTGATCATGGAGGTCTCCTTCGAACTGATCCGGGAGGCCGGCATCCGTATTCCCGGGACAATCGGCCCCACTCTGGGCATCATCGGGGCGCTGATTCTCGGCCAGGCAGCCGTAGCGGCGAGCATCGTCAGCCCGATCCTGATCATTGTGGTGGCGATCACCGGCATCGGCTCCTTCGCCATACCCAACTTCTCCTATGCCTACTCTTTTAGGATACTCCGGTTCGGATACATCATCCTGGGCGCCCTGGCAGGATTTTTAGGGATCAGCCTGGGCCTCTTCCTGCACGGAATGACGCTGGTCACGTCCAAGTCCTTCGGAGTGCCCTTCATGGCCCCCTTCGCCCCCAGGACGGCGGGCGACCTGGGAGACGTAGTATTTAAAGAGCCGATCTGGAAACAGGAGCGCAGGCCGGACTACCTCGAGCCCAAGGATGAGGTCAGGCAGCCAAAGATCAGCCGGGGATGGATTGGCCAACAGGATAGGGGTGGCGATCAGCATGGAGAGTGACATCGTATTTGGCAGGTGGGAGGCGATCGCTCTGATCGTCAATACCATCTGCGCCCGGATCTTCTTAAACTTTCCCCGGTCGATGGCCGAGGACGCCGGCACCGCCGGATGGCTGGAGACCATCTATTTCACCATCATAACCTTCCTGCTCTTCTGGCTAATCTCCAAGCTATACGCCAAATTCAATCGCCAAGACCTGCTCGACATCGCCGAGCTTGGAGGCGGCGGCATCCTCAGGGTGGTCAGCGGCCTGATCATATTAGCCCTCCTATTATTTATAGGCACGATCATCCTCAGAGAATACAGCGAGAACATGAAGATCATCGCCCTCAGCGATTCACCGATCAGCTTTGTGATGGGCTTTTTTGCGGTGGCCATGGCCGTTGCCGCCTACCTGGGCCTGGAGGGGATCGTACGTTCCCACGCCATCGTAGTCCCACAGATCATCCTGGCGCTCCTGTTCATCCTGGTGGCGGCGGTTCCCTACTGTAAGCCCACCAACCTGCTGCCAGTGTTGGGAAACGGCGGTTACGGCATCCTCGGCAAGGGGTTTCTCAGGCTGTCAACCTACTCACCCCTGCTCTATCTATTCCTGCTGCCCCCCTTTATCAAGGATCAGAAAAGCTTCAAAGCAGTCGGCTATATCGCTCTGGGGATCTCCGCATTCCTGCTGCTGGGCTCGGTGCTGGTATACCTGCTGGCGTATCCCTACCCCACTCAACTGGAATATTTTCTGCCAGTCTTTCAGCTGGCCAGGCTGATCAATTACGGGAGGCTGTTCCAGAGGCTGGAATCCTTGTTCGTGATCACTTTTGCGGCAGCAGCCATGCATTACCTGAGCGCCATCCTGTTCTTTGCGATTCACGTCTTTAAAAAGACCTTCAAGCTGGCCTATCACCGCCCGCTGATCCTGCCTTTTACAGCCATCATATTCACCCTCGGCCTGCTCCCCAACAACCTGATGACAGTGATCGATCTGGAGACAAAGGTTTCGGTCCGTTTTTTCTGGGGCGTTACCTTCATATTGCCGATCATCCTCCTGTCGCTGGCCAGAATCCGGGCAGTGTCCGGTTCCGCGCCCCGCTCACAAGGGCCGCCCGGCAAGAACAAGGCCGGAGCACCGAAAGAGAGTGGTGAAAGATGAAAAGAATCGTCGCCTTGATTCTGCTGTTCTCCCTATGCCTCGGCCTGACCGGATGTTACGACAAGAAAGAGATCGATGACCTGGCCTACGTGCTGGCTCTAGGTATAGATAAGGGCAAGACAAATACGCTGAAGGTGACACTACAATACGCCGTGCCCAGCAAACTCGGGGGCGGCGGGGGTGGCTTGGGTGGTGGCGGGGGCGGCAGCCAGGTTACCAGCATCATCACGGTGGAGGCAAACTCGATCACCGATGCCCTGAGCATGGCCAATAATTTCTTAAGTAGACGCTTGGATCTGTCCCATTCAGAAATCGCCGTCTTCTCGGAGGAACTGGCCAGGGAAGGACAAATTGCCCCATACATGAATCTCATGAACAGGAGCAATGAGTTCAGGCCAAGCATGACCATAGCTGTCAGCAGGGGTCCGGCCGAGGATTACCTGAAGGGCATTAAACCGGTGCTTGACCTGGTGCCGTCAAAGTATTACGAGTTATCTTCTTCATCCTACAAGTACACCGGCCTCACCATCAACTCCCAGTTTCTAGATTTTTACAGCCAGTTGGAATCAAATGCTATTCAACCTGTGGCGGTGCTGGTCGCGGCCAGCAAAGACAAGTCTTCAACGGATGACCAAGCCGGTGGCTCTCAGAAAAACGACAAATCCGGAGGTTCCACCAAGGAGGCCCAGGCACAGGCCCCCCAGCAGAATGAGCAGCCGGGCGCATCTACTGCTGAGGCAAAGGGCCGGTCGAAGCCGCTGGGAGGAGACTACTTGGCCGGAGATATACCCAAGACCGGGGGCGGGGCGAGTGAGGCCGAAGGGCTGGCCGTCTTCGACGGCCCAAAGATGGTGGGGGAACTGGACGGGGAGGGAGCCATGGACTACCTGTTGGCCACCGGAGCTTTTCATTCCGCCAATATTCCCTTTCAAGACCCCCGGAATAAGGAGCTATTGGTTCTTCTAACCGTCAGGCAAAGGCAAAAACCGCAACGCAGGGTGGAGATTTCCGGCGGGAAACCGAAGATTTACCTGCAGATTGCCCTGGAAGCTGACATCTTGGCCATCCAGAGCGGCTACAACTACGAAACCCCCCAGAACCTGCCGATCCTGGAGCAGGCGTCAGCATCGTATTTTCAGCAGACGATCCAGCAGTTTCTAAGCAGCACCGCTCAGGAAGCGCACGCCGACATTTGTGGTTTTGGCCAGGAGGCCAGGGGGTGTTTTCTGACCTGGAAGGACTGGGAGGATTATAAGTGGCTGCAGCAATACAAGGATGCCACCTTCGATGTGAGCGTAAGCATGACAATAAGGAGGCCGGGCCTGATGCTGCGCTCTGAACCCTATACATCATCCGGGGGAGAGAGCCAGCCATGATATCTTTGACCAGGATCCTCGTCTACCTCGTGTTGATCGGCATCAGCTTTTACACAGCCAGTTACGGGTTCTGGACCTGGAACCAGAAAAATCGGCTGGGCGCCGCAATGGTCCTCCTGGTGGCTCTAGCCGTGCTGGCCCTTCCCCTATACGCCTTCTATGCGCAAAGGTAATTCCTTTTTTAAAGGAAACGATTGCCGTTGATTACCAGGCCGAATTGGCACTTCAGGAAGTTCGCCGCCCGCCGGCAGAGCAGCATCTTGCTCAGGAAGATCTCGAAATAGTCAAACACGGACACGATCGCCGAATCGATCTCCAGGTACATCACGATCTCCCGCCGGTCCGGGTCAAGCTGCAAAAAGGAGGTCGTGGTCGCATAGTTGACCCGGTCGCGGGTGGTGAAGGTGGCGGCATCCTCCTTGCGCACCCGGGAGCGGTGGACGTTGGACTTGTCCGCCAGGATCACCGCCGCCGCTATATTGCTCACGGCGTAGCCCGTTTTCTCTTCATGGTTGCCGATGGCGGCGATCACCGCAGCGACCTCCTCTGGAGGCATCCCCAGGCGCTTTAAGAGATCGAAGGCCAGCAGCGCACCGCTAATGCCATGCTGGTGCCGGTTCACCACATTCCCGATGTCGTGCAGGTAACCGGCGATCTCTGCCAGTTGCTGTTCCCGCTCCGGATACCCCAGGGACTTCAGGATGTGCACGCCGAGCCGCGCCACGTATAGGGCATGCTCTTCGTCATGGGTAATCACCCCCATGGTTTCCAGGTACTCATGCACCTTGCCCATCAGCATTTCTATTTCGGGATTATGCTGGATATCGCATAGGTTTATCAAACTACTTCCTCCATTCGTGGTTTAGGGCGCGGTGAGCGATGTCCCGCCGGAAGTGCATTCCCTCGAAATATATGCCATCGACTCCCTGGTAGGCACGCCGGACCGCCTCCTCGATGGTGTTGCCCAGAGCGGTAACATTCAGCACCCGCCCACCGGCGGTGACCAGGTGGCTCCCGGATTGACTGGTGCCGGAGTGAAAAACGAGGATATCCGGTGGGACCTGTCCAAGCCCGGAGATCACTTTGCCTTTTTCGTACGGGCCTGGATATCCTCCTGAGGCTATCACCACGCAAGCTGCCGGGCGCGGGTCCCACTCCAGTTCGATTTCCGACAGCCTTGCCGACAGCACCGCTTCCAGCACTTCCAATAAGTCGTTGCGCAGGCGAGGGATCACTACCTGGGTTTCCGGGTCGCCAAAGCGGCAGTTGAACTCCAGCACATAAGGCCCCCCAGCGGTGATCATCAGCCCGGCGTAGATAACTCCCCGGTAGATGATGCCGTCACGCTGCAGCCCATGTATCAGAGGCGCCAGGACCTCGGAGCAGACCTGCTCGTGCAGCGACGGTGAATATACCGGGGGCGGTGAGTAAGCTCCCATGCCGCCGGTGTTGGGGCCGGAATCCCCATCACCGGCGCGCTTGTGGTCCTGGGAGGCCACCATCGGCAACACGGTGTGGCCATCGGTAAAAGCCAGCACGCTGACCTCTTCCCCCTCCAGGCGCTCCTCGATGATCACGGCATCTCCTGCTCCACCAAAGGCCTTCTCCTTCATGATCAGGCGCACGGCATCCTCTGCTTCTGCCTGATTATCTGCCACGATCACGCCCTTGCCTGCGGCCAGGCCATCGGCCTTGACGACGCATGGCCCCGCCAGTGACCGGACATAACGGCAAGCAGGCTCATATTCCCTGAAGAGCTGGAAAGCTGCCGTGGGGATCCCGTATCGCCTCATGGCTTCCTTGGCAAACACCTTGCTGCCCTCCAGCTGGGCGGCCCTGGCGCTGGGGCCGAAAACCCGCAACCCGGAGGCCTCGAACAGGTCGACGATCCCGGCTACCAACGGGGCCTCAGGACCCACCACCGTCAGATCGATCTTTTCCTTCAGGGTAAAGTCGCGCAGCCCGTTGATCTCCTCTGGCTTGTAGGGAATGCACTCGGCGTCTCCCGCAATGCCCCCGTTTCCAGGAGCACAGTAGATCTCTGTAAGGCGCGGGCTCTGCTTCAGCTTCCAGATCAGGGCGTGCTCCCGACCTCCGCCGCCGACCACCAGTACCTTCATGCTTCTCCTCCTAGCTTGGCGCCCAATGCCAACCTATCTGAATTAGTGTTTGAAATGGCGGCTTCCCGTAAAGACCATCGCCAGGCCGGCGGCGTCGGCAGCCTCGATCGCTTCCTGATCCCGCACCGATCCGCCCGGTTGGATGATCGCCGCTACGCCGGCGGTGGCGGCGCTGCGCACGGTGTCGTCAAAGGGCAGGTAGCCGTCCGATGCCAGCACCGCGCCTTTGGCTCGCTCACCCGCCTTGGCCAGAGCGATATTGACGGCGTCAATCCGGCTCACCTGTCCCTGGCCGATGCCCAGGGTGGTGCGCCCATTGGCAATGACGATCCCGTTGGAAGTCACGTGCTTGGCTACGGCCCAGGCAAACAGAAGATCGGCCCACTGGTCCGCAGATGGCTCCTGCCTGGTGACCACCCGGCAGGACTGCCTGACCTGATCCAGATCCAAGGGCGGATCCGGCTCCTGAAGCAGGAAGCCTCCACTCACCCGCTTATAATCCAGTTCCCGGGGCAGGCCCTGTTCTCCGGTAGCCAGGAGGCGCAGATTATGCTTGCTGTTCAGCGCCACTAAGGCCTCCTCGCTGAAGGAGGGGGCGATCACCGCCTCAAAGAAGGTCTCCCGGATGGCCTCTGCAGTTGCCTGGTCGACAGGGCGGTTCAGACCGACGATGCCGCCATAGGCAGCCACTGCATCAGCTTCCCGGGCCACCCTGAAGGCTTCGGCCAGGGTCGGTGCGCAGGCCACACCCGAGGGTTTGTTATGCTTGATGACCACCGCTGCAGTGGCCTGGAATTCCGAAGCGATCCGCAGGGCGGCGTCCAGGTCGAGAATGTTGTTGAAAGATAGCTCTTTCCCCTGAAGTTGGCGGGCTCCTGCCAGGCCCTGCGGCGCACCTGTCTCCTCCCGGTAGAAGGCAGCCCGCTGGTGCGGGTTCTCTCCATAGCGCAGGCCGCACAGTTTGCTCAGAGGCAGCACCTTCCGGGAGGGGAATTGCTGTTCTTTTGGAGCGCCGGCCAACACCGCTGTCATAGCAGCATCTGTCCCTGCATCGTCATAGCTGTAGAGGTAATTGGCAATGGCAGTGTCATAGGCGGCGGTGTGCCAGAATACCTCCCGGGCCAGACGGAGCCGGGTCATCGGGCTGGTATCACCCTGTGACCGCAACTCGGCGATCACTTCACGGTAGCGCTCGGGGTTGACGACCACCGTCACCCTGGCAAAGTTCTTGGCGGCAGCCCGCAACAGGGATGGCCCACCGATATCGATCTGCTCGATCGCCTGCGCCAGAGTGACATCGCCCCGGGCAATGGTCTCCTGAAACGGGTACAGGTTGACCACCACCAGATCGATCAGCTCTATCCCCAACCGGTC
>JBEKKU010000102.1:0-8503 GCA_050010575.1 Thermacetogeniaceae bacterium
GATACCGTCTCCTACACCGACAACGTGGCCAACACCGTTACCAGCGTCACTGTCACTCCGACCGCGGCCGATGCCACCGCTACCATCAAGGTGAATGGCACGACCGTGGCCAATGGCACAGCATCCGGCCCGATCAGCCTAAACGTGGGATCCAACATTATCAAGGTGAGGGTCAACGCTCACAAAGGCGCTCCCAGGACTTACACCATCACGGTGACTAGGGCAAAAAGCAGCATCGCTGATCTCAGCAACCTGACCATCAGCGCCGGCACCCTGACGCCAACCTTTGCTACGGGCACCCTGAGCTACACCGACAGCGTGGCCAATAGCGTTACCAGCGTCACTGTCACTCCGACCGCGGCCGATACCACCGCCACCGTGCGGGTGAACGGCGCACCTGTGGCCAGCGGCGCAGCATCCGGCCCAATCAGTTTGATCGTAGGCTCTAACACCATCAGTGTGGTGGTCACCGCCCAGGACGGCACCACCATCAAGGCCTACACTATCACGGCGACCAGGATGGGTCGGCTACAGATCACCAGCACTTCGCTTCCCGCAGCCACCCAGGGTGTATTCTACAGCTATATCCTGGCAGCCACCGGCGGTGATGGAAACTATACCTGGTCAGCCACCGGCCTTCCGGGCGGCCTGAGTATCAACACCTCCACTGGGTCGATCACCGGTACGCCCAGCACGGCCACCGGCTCCCCCTTCAGCGTTGCCATCAGTGTTCACGATAATAGCGGCAGCACCGCCACCAAGAATCTCAGCCTGATCGTTCACCCTCAACTGACAATCACCACTGCCGGTTTGCCCAACGCCACGGTAGGCAAATTTTACTGGGTCTTTGTCACCGCCAGCGGCGGCCTGCGTCCATATCGTTGGTCAGCCACCGGCCTTCCGGCCGGCCTCCACATTAACACCCACATCGGGCTGATCACCGGCTGGCCCAGCACCACGTCCGGCTCTCCGGCCAGCGTCACTATTACTGTAACTGACAAGAACGGCAACACAGCTACCAGGAGTTTCAGTCTTGCTGTCTATCCGTTGCAGATTACCACCACCAGTTTGCCCAACGCTGCCCAGGGCGTCCACTACAGTGCCACCGTCTCTGCCAGTGGCGGCCTGACCCCTTACACTTGGTCGGCCACCGGCCTCCCGGCCGGCCTGAGCATCAACGCTTCCACCGGGGCGATCACCGGTACGCCCAGCACCACATCCGGCTCCCCCTTCACCGTTACCGTCAAAGTCACCGATGCCAACAATATCAATGCCTCCAGAAACCTCAGCCTTGCCGTTGCCGGGGATAACACCCCTCCATCGCTCTCAGTTGACCAGCCGGTCGACGGTAGCTACGTGAATACGAATTCTATTGCCGTGAGCGGCACTGCCTCGGATGCCGGCTCGGGTCTGGCCGGAGTGAACGTGAATGGTATAAATGCATACGTAGACAATAATGGCAACTTTAGCTGCACGGTTGGAGGCCTCACAACAGGCGCCAACACCATTACAGTGACAGCGACGGATAATGCCGGCAACTCTACCACGGTATCCCGTACAATTCGCCTGGCCACCATCACCATCACCGACAACTCCGGCCAGGTTACCGGCTCTTTCAGCGGCAGCAATAACGTGGTCAACGTGACGGTCTCCGGCCTGGATCCAAATCTAGCTCCCAACTATTACTATATCGAGTATAAAGATCCGGGTACTTTTACGTATGGCGATCTCGGAGTATGGAATTCCGGCAACCTGACTAGCAGTTATAATTTGAACCAGAATATCGGCCAGCCTGGCACCTGGACCGTAGATGTGCATGAAGATGACAGCAACGGCCACATTGTTGCCCAAGTCACCAGTGCAACTTTCGAAGTGGAGGACTCGGCCATTCCTGAATTCCCCACACCAGTTGCCGCCATTCTGGTGCTGGGGATGTGCGCTGCCGGCTATGCCTGGTTCCGTAAGAGATACGGGGAGAAGCTTGCATAGCAATACCCTGACGACGGAGAGCGATATATATCAGATCTGTACGAGTTAGGCTGGTTTTATGGGCAGCATCAAGCATGCTATTGATCATGTTGTTATTTTCCATGGCGAATTGGGCCGAATTGACCAGCAGCCTGTCTATTGGTTATATCTTTGGCGCATACCACACGGCTCCGTGGGGAGTACTCGCACTTGCTATCTTGATGGTTTACGTCAAGAGGAAACAGGTCTGGACAGGCATGGAGCTCATGCCTACCCCAGTGTTCATTGTTTCAGGGCTGACGATCGCAGTCCTGGCTTTTTTTGTGCCTGCGACTGCGCCGTTTTTCATGTTGCGCCTATTGGCCGCCTGCGTGGGCGCCTTTGCCATCTTTTTCGGCCCGGGAGCGATGATCCCGGTTGCCATGCTTGGGGCTTACGCTTTCACAATCTATTTTCCCCTGCTGGTGGAGACCTACCTGGATGCCGGCTATGCCAGCACTTCCGTGGTGCCGGTGGCCTGGCTGTTGCACCTGATCGGCCTGCACATAGCGGTAAATGGCCAGGTGTTCCAGTTTATCGTGCCATCAGGCAAATTGCTGTTGATCATGGTCGCCAGCGCCTGCGCCGGCCCCGCTACGATGGCCGTGTTTGTCTCCATCTTCATGTTTATGATGCTGGACCTGCCCCTGCCCTGGCAGAAGGCAGTGCCGGTCTTCCTGTTCGGAGTGGTGGGCACCTGGCTGCAGAACGTGATCAGAATCGTCATCATCCTCTGCAGTGGCCTGTTTTGGGGCGAAAAAGCACTGTGGACAGCGCACTTCTGGACGATCTATGTTCTCTTTCCCATATGGTACCTGCTGTTCGCGGTGGTGTATTTCCAGTATGTGCAGAAACCGGCGGTTACCTAGACTAGGGGCGCCGGCTGCCAGCCAGATCTTTGTCATGCCGGGTTACCCGTGCCAGGTTAACCGGTTTTTTTATTTACCGGGATGCGCGGAGTGGGCAAAGAGACGTGAATATCGGTTATAATGCGATTAAGCATATTGTGTGTCTAAAGGGGAGCAACCATGGGCAAGAAGATTGTGCTGGGGATTGGCAACCTGCTATTGAAGGACGAGGGGATCGGGGTGCACCTGGTCCGGGCGCTGGAAGATCGCCAGTTGCCTCCGGATGTGGATGTTATCGACGGGGGCACGGCCGGTTGCGACCTGCTGCCGCTGCTCTCGGGGGCGGAGAAGATCATCATTGTGGATGCCTTGAAGGGCGGGGAGCCGCCCGGAGCGGTTTACCGCCTGACGCCACAGGATTTCCAGCAGCAGGCTAAGTATGACGTCATCTCGCTGCATGACATCGGGATCATGGATGCGTTGAAGATGTTGGAACTAATGGACGGGTACCTTCCGGCAGTGGTGATCATCGGAGTCGAGCCTGGTCAGATCGAGGTTGGCCTGGACCTGACTCCCGAGGTGTCGGCCAGCCTGCCCTTTATCCTGGACCTGGTGATGAAGGAGATCGCCGGATAGCGTGTCCGATTATGGGCGCTCAGAAACGCTGTTGGTACTGGGGCAGCCGGACGGGCTGCCGCGGCTGCAGCCCGGCGCTTGACCTTTTCTTGATAATCGCCTACCATAACAATGCAAAGATTAGTAAATTTGATATGCATGGTTTCAGATAGCGGGCTATGCTAAGTCACGCTGGGGGTATCGGGCAATATGGCAGAGACCAAGCGCGTTCTGATCCTGGCGGTGCGCTTCGGCAGCGGCCACTGGCAGGCTGCCCTGGCGCTCAAAAAGGCGCTGTTAAGGGCGCACCCGGCACTGGAAGTGGATGTCGTCAACTACCTGATGTTTGCCGGCTTTCTGTTCGACAAGGTGACCAGGTTGACCTACCACGACTTGATGATCCGCGTGCCGCCCATCTACCGCCGCTTTTTTGCCTATACTGACCAGTTGCAGCCGGAGTCTCTCTTCCAGAGATTCATCAGGATCTGTGGCGCGCCGGCCTTTCTCAGGTACTTCCGGCGCAAGAACCCACAGTTGATTATTAGCACCTTCCCGGTCCCCTCGGCGGCAGTGGCCATGTTAAAACAGCGGGGACTGGTCAACTGTCCACTGGTGACCGTGATCACAGACTACGTCCTGCACCAGATGTGGATTCAGCCGGGCACCGACCTGTACCTGGTAGCCAACTCCGTCGTGGCGGATGAACTGGTACGGCGTGGCGTGCCCCGGGAGCGAGTGGAGGCCACTGGCATTCCCATCGACCTGCGCTTTGAGAGGAAAACGACGCCGAAATTACACCGGTTATTGCCGGATCTCCCGGAGTCACAGCGGTCGTTGCCCCTGGTCCTGGTGGTCAGCGGGGTGACCAGCTTCGGTGGGGAGTTGGGCAAGATCTGCCACGTGCTGGCCAACCTGCCGGCGCCCCTGGTAGCGGTGGTGCTGGGCGTGCGCTTCCCCCGGTTGCGCCTGAACCTACGGGCAGCAGTCAGCAAAGGACGCAATAGGGTCTTCATCATCGGCTACTCCAGGCATATGCCCAGGTTCATGAGCGCGGCTACCTGCCTGATCTCCAAGGCGGGCGGGATCACTGCCAGTGAGGCGCTGGCGTCGGAGCTTCCCATGATCATTTACAAGCCGTTGCCCTGCCAGGAGGAGTGGAACCGGGACTTCCTGGTGCGGGAGGGGGCGGCTCTGTCTGCCTCGAGCCTGGCCGAACTCGACCAGTTATTGAGAGCGGTGCTGCAGGATGGCAGCCTGCGGGCACGGATGCGGGAGGCGGCCGTTCGCCTGAGGCATCCGGATTCGGCCAGGGCTGCAGTGCGGATGCTCGGGCCATACCTGGGACAGCAAGCGGCCCAGTAACTGTCTGGCCCATTACCGGTAGCGATACCGATCAGGCTGATTCAGAAAGAAGGTTTGATGGACAGGCATGGTACAGAACGATAGCGCTGAAAACCAGGGCCGGGTGTCCCACCCCACCCCACCCCACCCAGAGGGTACCCGGTGCCCGGTACCCGGTACCCGGGATCCTGTACCCGGTGCCCAAGCGGGCGCGGCTATAGTCCCGCGCAGCATTGTCAGGATCGATGAGACCGGTGCGGTCGAAGACGAGGATATCGTCGTACGGGAAGCGGCGCTGACGGTCAATGTCAACGACAAAGAGCTGGCCACGTTAGTCTGCTCTCCGGTAGACCTGAAATACATGGCGGTGGGCTTTCTCTGCGCTGAGGGGATTTTAATCAAGCGTGACGACCTCAGGCAGATCACCATCGACGAGGAGCAAGGGATGGCCTGGGTGGAGACCCGCCACCAGGAGAACCTGGGGGAGAAGGTGTTTCTCAAGCGCTACATCACTCCCTGTTGCGGGCGTGCTCGCGCCTCCTTCTACTTTGCGGCCGATGCCCTGCTCTGCAAGCCGGTCACCGCCTCCCTGCAGGTGCCGCTGGCCGTCATCCTCGCCCTGGCGGAGCAACTGCAACAGCGGTCGCATCTGTTCCAGCGCACCGGAGGGGTGCACGGAGCGGCCCTGGCGCAGGGCGGGGAGATCCTGATCTTTCGGGAGGACATCGGGCGCCACAACACACTGGATAAGATCTACGGCCAGTGCTTCCTGGAGGAGATCCCCCGGGAGGACAAGATCATCGTCTTCAGCGGCCGGGTCTCCTCGGAGATCCTGCTCAAAGTCGCCAAGATGGGGGTGCCGGTGCTGATCTCCCGCTCCGCCCCCACCGACCTGGCCCTGCAGTTGGCCGACGACCTGGGAGTGACGGTGGTTGGTTTTGCCCGGGGCAACCGCTGCAACCTCTATGCCCATCCAGAGCGGATTCTCCTGGAGGGTGGAGCCGTCCCGGTGAGCGGTACGAACCGGTGAACGGCAGCGAGCCGGGCCTGCGGGTGGTGGTGGCCATGAGCGGCGGGGTGGACAGCGCCGTGGCCGCCCTGTTGCTGCAGCGTCAGGGTTACGAGGTGGTGGGCGTCACCATGCAGGTCTGGCCGCGCCAGAGTACCCGCGATAGCGGGTCGGGCGACCGCAGTTGTTGTGGCCTGTCGGCCCTGGATGATGCCAGGCGGGTGGCCTGGAAGTTGCAGATTCCCCACTACGTCCTGGATTTTCGGGAGGAGTTTGAGAGCCGGGTGATCGATTATTTTTGCCGGGAGTACCACGCCGGCCGCACTCCCAACCCGTGCATCGCCTGCAACCGCTACCTCAAGTTCGGCACCCTGCTGCGCAAGGCACGGGAATTGGGCGCCGATTATCTGGCTACCGGCCATTACGCCCGCACCGGCCGGGGGGATGACGGCAGATGGCAGCTGCAGATGGCGGCAGACCGCTCCAAGGACCAGACCTACGCCCTCTATCAGATCACGCAGCAGCAGCTTGAACATGTGCTGTTTCCCCTGGGGGATCACCACAAGCGGGAAGTGCGGCAGATCGCCCTGCAGGCCGGGCTGCCGGTGGCAGCGAAGGCGGAGAGCCAGGAGATCTGTTTTGTCTCCGAAAAGAGTTACTCTGACTTTGTGGCCCAGCGAACCGGGACCACAGGGCCCGAGGGATACTTCCGGCACGTCAACGGGGAGATCCTCGGCCGGCACCGGGGCATCTGCCGTTATACCGTAGGGCAGCGCAAGGGTCTGGGGTTGATCTATGATCACCCGCTGTACGTCACCCGGATCGATCCGGAAACCAACACCGTATGGGTGGGGGCGGAGAGCGATCTCTACCAGCACAGCCTGATCGCCGATGATGTCAACTACATCTCGGGGGTGCCTTTCGACCGGCCACGCCCGGTCAGGGCCAAGATCCGCTACAAGGCGCCGCTGGTGGAGGCGGTGGCCGTCCAGGAGGGGGAAGACCGGCTGCGGGTGGACTTCCAGACCGCTCAGAAGGCGATCGCCCCGGGCCAGGCAGTGGTCCTGTATGACGGGGAGATAGTTTTAGGCGGAGGCGCCATCACCCGGGCTTGATCTTTGATCTGGGATCTGTTTTGATCGTAAGGAGAGAAGTGACCACCATGAACATTGGCGTCAATGACAGCTTGAAGAGCGATACGGGGGTTGGCGATGATCTCCAGCGCAAACTGACAGCCCTGGAATCTTACATCTCCCAGTGGCCGCGGGTAATCGTGGCCTTTTCTGGCGGCGTCGACAGCTCGCTGGTCCTCAGGACGGCCATTGAGGCCCTGGGGACGGAGAACGTGCTGGCGGTGACAGTGGTCTCGCCGTTGATGCCGCAGCGCGACCAGGGAACGGCAGCTATGGTGGCCGCGGGCATGGGTGCCCGGCGCCGGATCGTCGAGACCGACGAACTGCAGGAGGAAGCTATTGCAGCCAATCCGCCCAACCGTTGTTTTTACTGCAAGAGCAACACCTTTGGACTGTTGACTGCGATTGCCAGGGAGGAGGGCTACCGGGCGGTGCTGGACGGCACCAACCGCTCCGACTGCAGCGACTACCGCCCCGGCATGGCCGCCATCCGCGGCTTCGATACGGTGCACAGCCCCTTGCTGGAGTGCGGCCTGGACAAACAGGAGGTGCGGCGGTTGGCCCGACAGCTCGGGTTGCCCAACTGGAACCTGCCGGCCCAGGCCTGCCTGGCGTCCCGGATCCCCTACGGGGTACCGCTGACGCTGGACAAGCTGGAGCAGATCGCCCGGGCCGAGGCTGTTCTGGCGGAGTTCGGCCTGGACAACGTCCGGGTCAGACACCATGGCCAGATCGCCAGGATCGAGGTCGCTCCGGAGGAACTGGAAAAAGTGCTGAAAACAGAACTGCTGCAGGAGATCTCCCGGCGGATCAAGGCCTGCGGTTTTACCTATGCCGCCCTCGATCTGGACGGATACCGGACCGGCAGCCTGAACGAGGTGCTGGCCTCAACAGATCGGCAGTAAGGTTAGAAAAAACAGGACGAAGTTGGTGGTAGGTATGAATCTCAGTTGGCTGGAAACTCTGATCATGATCGTGGACAAAAAGAGCCTGACGAAGGCCGCCGAAGCCCTGGAGATCTCGCAGCCGGCGGTCAGCAAACAGCTGCGGGCATTGGAGGCTCACTACGGGACGGCGTTGCTATACCGCCGCGGCCGGGAACCGCAGCTTACCGAAGCCGGCAAGATCGTCTACCACTATGGGCAGCGCATCCTACAGGTGATCGATAAGAGCCTCGCCGAGGTGCGCGATCTGGCGAACACGGTCCAGGGCGAGTTGCTGCTGGGGGGCAGCACCATCCCCGGAGAGTACATCCTGCCCCGGTTGCTCGGGGCCTTCCAGCAGCAGTACCCGGAGGTCACGATCAGCTTGGAGATCAGCGACAGCAAAGAGGTGGCGCGCCGCGTCCTGGCGGGGGAGTTCGCCGCCGGGGTGATCGGCGTGCAGGTCAACAGCCAGAACCTGCAGCACGAGTTGATCTACAACGACGAACTGGTAGTGGTGGCGCCCAGGGGGCATCGCTGGGAAGGACGGGAGACGGTCGATCTGGAGGAGTTCTGCGCCGAGCAGATGGTGGTCCGGGAGCCGGGTTCGGGCACCCGGGCGGTATT
>JBEKKU010000103.1:0-8419 GCA_050010575.1 Thermacetogeniaceae bacterium
CTGCTGGAAATGGCACACCGGATGCAATTACCCAGGGTCTTCATCCACGCCTTCCTGGATGGCAGAGACGTGCCTCCGTCCAGTGCCCGCTCTTACATTCAGGCGGTCGAGGACGAATGCCGCAGCTTGGGCACAGGAGCGATTGCCACCGTGACCGGGCGTTATTACGCCATGGACCGGGACCAGCGCTGGGACCGGTTGGCCAAGGCCTTCGACGCCCTGGTCTATGGGCAAGGGGAGACTGCCCCCTCCGCAGATGCCGCGGTAGCCCAATCCTACGCCAGGGATGTCACCGATGAATTCCTGCTGCCGACAGTGATCCTGGATGACCAGGGACAGCCCAGAGGCCGGGTCCAACCCGGGGATGCGGTCATCTTCTACAACTTCAGGGCTGACCGTGCCCGGGAGATTACCAGGGCCTTCGTCGATCGGGATTTCCCCGGCTTTCCGCGCTCCGGCGGATACCCGGATGTCCACTACGTCTGCATGACCCAGTATGATGCCACTATCGAAGCGCCGGTGGCTTTCCCTCCCCAGAGCCTTCACCACACCCTGGGAGAGGTGCTGGCCGAAAAAAATCTCAAACAACTGCGGATCGCTGAAACCGAGAAGTATGCCCACGTCACCTTTTTCTTCAACGGTGGCGTGGAGACACCCAACCCCGGAGAGGACCGAATTCTCATCCCCTCGCCGAAAGTGGCCACCTACGACCTGAAACCGGAGATGAGCGCCCGCGAAGTGACCGATGCGGTACTTGCAGAGATCGCCAGGGATAAGTATGATGTGATCGTGTTAAACTATGCCAATCCCGATATGGTCGGCCACACCGGCATCATCGATGCCGCAGTCAAAGCCCTGGATGTGGTGGATGATTGCTTGGGGCAGGTAGTGCAGGCGGTGCTCGACAGGGGTGGAGTAGCCCTGGTCACCGCTGACCACGGCAATGTGGAGCAGATGCTGGAGCCGAACGGCCAGGAGCCCCATACTGCCCACACCACCAACCGGGTGCCGTTCATCCTGGTCGGTGAGCGATACCGGAATCGTACCTTGCTGCAGGACGGAGCCCTGGAAGAGATCGCCCCGACCATCCTGGAGATCCTGGGAATAGCCCAGCCGCAGGAGATGACGGGCCGTTCGCTGCTGCTTCCTTGAGTAGTGACCCAGGACTGCCTGCTCTTGGCTTGAGCTTTTTTAATCACTCTTATCAAATAGAAACGGGGTGTTGACAATGCCTGTAATCACGGATGTACTGGCAAGAGAGATCCTGGACTCCCGGGGCAATCCCACCGTGGAGGTGGATGTCTACCTGGAGGACGGGAGCATGGGCCGGGCAGCTGTGCCCTCCGGCGCTTCCACCGGCGCCCACGAGGCCCTGGAACTCAGAGATAAGGATGAGAACCGCTACCTGGGCAAGGGAGTCCTGACCGCGGTCGATAACGTCATGACCGTCATCGCCCCTCAGGTCACCGGCATGGAGGCCACTGACCAGGTGCTGATCGACCAAGCCATGATCGACCTGGACGGCACTGTGAACAAGGATAAGCTAGGCGCTAACGCCATTCTGGGAGTCTCCCTGGCGGCGGCCAAGGCGGCGGCCGAGAGCATGGGACTGCCCTTCTACCGCTATATCGGCGGGGTCTGGGCACGCCTGTTACCCGCCCCGATGATGAACATCCTGAACGGAGGGAAACATGCCGACAACAACGTGGATATCCAGGAGTTCATGATCATCCCCCTGGGAGCAGACAGCTTCCGCAACGCCCTCCGGATGGGAGCGGAGATCTTCCACACCCTGCGCGGGGTCTTGAAGGCAAGGGATTACAATACCGCCGTGGGTGATGAGGGCGGGTTCGCCCCCAACCTCAAATCGAACGAGGAAGCCCTGGACGTCATCGTGGAAGCGATCAGAAAGGCCGGATACAAACCCGGCGAGGAGGTCTTCCTCGGCCTGGACGTGGCCGCTACCGAACTTTACCAGGATAATAAATACCACTTCAAGAGCGGCGCGATCGCCCGCACCTCCGATGAGATGACCGACTTCTACGCCAATCTGATCGACCGCTACCCGATCGTCTCCATCGAGGACGGCCTGGCCGAGGATGATTGGGATGGCTGGCGCAAGCTGACCCAGCGCCTGGGCAAGAAGATCCAGCTGGTGGGTGACGACATCTTCGTGACCAACCAGGAGCGCCTCAAGCAGGGGATCGAACAGGGGGTGGCCAACGCCATTCTGATCAAGGTCAACCAGATCGGCACCCTGACCGAGACTCTGGAGACCGTGGAGGATGCTAAAAGTGCCGGCTACAAAGTGGTGATCTCCCACCGCTCCGGTGAGACCGAAGACACCACCATCGCCGACCTGGCCGTGGCCCTCAACGCCGGACAGATCAAGACCGGGGCTCCATCCCGCACCGACCGGGTGGCCAAGTACAACCAACTGCTGCGGATTGAAGAGGAGTTGGGCAGCACCGCCTCCTACGCTGGTTTGCTCCGATAACTGTCTCCGCTGCGCTCCCGACCGCCAGTGCTGTGGGGGAGAAAGCAAGGGGGATGCAAAAGGGACGCTTTTACGGGCCTGAAGCGCCCAGAGTCTGCTTTACAACAATAGCTGGTGGTGCTACAATAAATCTGTCTCAGACGCAGGCGTACAAAGGGGGAGCAGTCATTTGGTAAAAATAATCTTAATCGTACTGCAGGTACTATTCAGTATTGGGATCATCACCACCATCCTGCTGCAGTCCGGTCGGGCATCCGGTTTGTCCGGGGCCATCGCCGGTGGGGCTCAGTCGCTGCTAGGCAAGAAGAAGGGGATGGACGAACTCCTCAACAGGTTGTCCCTGATATTGGCGACAGGTTTCCTGCTCCTGACCCTGCTGCTGGCGCTGCCCTGGGCATCATAACGAACCAGTATTCAGGTGGCAACCGAGCATCGGTTGCCACATCGATCAAGATAACATCATTTTAGAAGCGAAATAAAAGGGGCTACCCAGAAACAGGGTTCTGGTAGCCCCTTTACTTTATTAGTAAATATTTCTCCCTGCTCTCCAAAAAAAACCGCTCTCCATAACAGGAAGAGCGGTTTTTTTTGGCTTAGATGATATGCGCCGTAATGCGGGTCCTATTTACCTGAGGGAATCCTCATCCCGTAGAAGGAGCGCCACACGAAGAAGAGGGCGATGAGCAGGAAAACAACCCCCACAGCGGGAGCCACGTTTCTGAACGAGGCGGAGATGGCGATCTCCATGGCCAGCAGGCCGAACAGCGTGGTAAACTTGATGATTGGGTTTAGGGCCACAGAGGAAGTATCTTTGAAGGGGTCGCCGACGGTATCACCCACCACCGTAGCATCGTGCAGGGGACTACCCTTCTCCTTCAGGTCGACCTCGACCACTTTCTTGGCGTTATCCCAGCAACCGCCGGCGTTGGCCATAAAGACGGCCTGGAACAGTCCGAACATGGCGATGGAGATCAGGTAGGACACGAACAGGGCTACCGAGGCGTTGCCGGACCTGGGGGAGGAGAGGCAGGCAAAGGCCAGCGCAAAGGAAAAGATGGCAATGAAGATGTTGAGCATGCCTTTTTGGGCATACTGGGTGCAGATCTTCACCACTTCTTTGGACTTTTCAGTGGTCGCTTTCTGGCTGGCACTTTCATCGAGCTGGATATTGCGCTTGATATACTCGACCGCCCGGTAGGCCCCGGTGGTGACGGCCTGCGTGGAGGCTCCGGTAAACCAGTAGACCACGGCGCCGCCGGCTATTAAACCCAGGATGGTATAGGGATTGAGCAGGTTGAGGATCGACTCCGGGGGAACTCCCAACACTTCCTGAATAACCAGAATCAGGGAAAAGATCATGGTGGTGGCGCCGACCACAGCCGTCCCGATCAATACCGGCTTGGCTGTTGCCTTGAAGGTATTTCCGGCACCGTCGTTGGCTTCCAGATAGTCCTTGGCTTTCTCGAAATCCGGTTCAAACCCGAAGTTATCCTTGATCTCTTTTTCGATATCGGGAATGGTTTCAATCAGCGATAGCTCATAGATGGACTGGGCGTTATCGGTCACTGGGCCATAGCTGTCAACAGCTATGGTAACCGGACCCATGCCGAGGAATCCGAAGGCCACCAGGCCGAAGGCGAAGATGGATGGATAGATCATGATCTGACTGAGGCCGTATCCACTGACGTAGTAAGCGATGAACATCAAGAACAAGAACACCATGCCGATCCAGAAGGCGCTGAAATTGCCCGCTACCAGACCGGACAGGATGTTCAGAGAGGCGCCGCCCTCCCTGGAGGCCTTGACCACTTCAGCCACGTGGGCTGATTTGGGGCTGGTGAATATCTTGGTGAATTCGGGAATCAGGGCTGCCCCGAGGGTGCCGCAACTGATGATGCTGGCGAGCACGAACCAGAGGTTATGGAGCTCAGCCGCTGCAGCCGATCCTGGCCCCAGCATGAAATAGCTGACGGCGAAGGTGACGATGATGGACAGGATGGAGGTGATCCACACCAGGCTGCTGAGGGGTTGCTCAAAATCGATAACATCTTTATGCCCGTATCTGGCCTGGCTGAAAGCCCGATTGATGTAGAACGAAGCTATCGAGGTAATGACCATGAGCACACGCATCACGAAGATCCAGGTGAGCAGAGTGGTTTGCAGGGAAATTTTCAATGCTTCGGAGATTCCTGGAAGCATGCCCACGGCCAGGACGATGAAGGAAATCAGCGCCACACCGGTGACACCATACGTTTCGAAACCATCGGCGGTCGGGCCCACGCTGTCACCGGCGTTGTCTCCGGTGCAGTCGGCGATCACGCCTGGGTTGCGGGGATCATCCTCTTTGATGCCAAAGACGATCTTCATCAGATCGGAACCGATATCGGCGATCTTGGTGAAGATGCCGCCGGCAATACGCAAGGCGCTGGCGCCCAGGGACTCGCCGATGGCGAAGCCGATGAAGCTTGCCCCGGCTAGTTCCCGAGGCATGAACAGCAGGATGATCAACATCATGATCAGTTCGACGCAGACCAGGAGCACACCGATGCTCATTCCGGCATCGAGGGCGATATTCAAGAGCTTGAGGGGTTTTCGCTCGAGCCCGCAAAATGCGGTCCGGCTATTGGCCAGCGTGTTCATGCGGATGCCATACCAGGCCACGCTGTACGATCCGAGAATGCCCAGCACGGTCCAGCCCAGGATCAGCAATACGCCGCCAACAGGGGTTTTCTGCAGGAAGCCGAAGTAGAAAGCGATGCAGATCGCAATAAAGGCAAACAATATAAGAAGGAATTTACCCTGCTGAATGAGGTAGGTCTTACAGGTCTCGTAGATGGTGTTCGCCACATCTAGCATGGATCGATGGGCCGGAAGTTTCCTGACCTTGGTGAACTGGTAGAGGCCAAATAGCATGCCTAATAAACATACCGCGATGCCGATGAGCAGCAAATTGTTCTGATCCTGGTTGAGATTGGGAATCTTCAGATTGGCCTCGCTGGCAAATGCCATCATTGGCGAGAGCAACACCAGGGGCAAGCTAAATAGTCCGCCAAGCACTAGCTTCTTCATGTGAAAACCGCCTTTTCTTTCAAAGTAATTTGAATGAAACTCTCTTACTTTGCTGTCTGGCTGCATTATCTTTTTGCGGTGCTAAAAGGTGCTAGGAATTTTCACTCCCTTCATTAAATAGTAAATAGTGACCCAGCACTTTAGTGCCGGGAAACATCAGGGACGCTCAACGGCGTTACATTGTAAAACCGTATTCTTTTAAAATCACTCCCAAAGCACAACATATAGAATAACAAATTATTCTAATATTGTCAACTAAAAAGAGGAGATTTGACAGATCTATGCCTAAAATGAGCTAAAACAGGGGGATAAACGGGATTGATGTGAGTGTATGGTTGTTTATGGAAGATGGGCATGATAAGATGGAGATGATCAAACAACGATAGGACAATACCAATAGGACGGGTGAATTATGCCAAAGAGTAAACTACCAACTAAGACTCCCACGACGCCGGTGGCGTCACCAGGTAATAGGAAAGAGAGCGGTATTAGCGAGAAGACCGGTTACAAGACCAGAAGTGGCTACAAGGCCAGATCCATCGCTGGAGTAAAGCCCAGCCGGGAGGCAAAGGCCGATATTGAGTCCAAGGTTGTTCCCGGTGCTGCAGGGGAGAAGAGTGGTTACAAGACGGGTTCCCGCTCCGGGAACAGGGCCGGCTCCCGGGTAAGGACCGGAGCGGCGGCCAGCCCTCACGCCGGAAGAAATAACGCTGGGGGTAAAGCCAATGGGGGAACGGATGCTCCAGTCCAGGCCAGACCGGCTACGAGTCCAAAATCTGAAGAAAAGACCGTTAAAGGCCAAAAGGTGATCGCGGGGGCTAGGGCTGATCTGGCCAATGCTGGAGACAGGGCAAACACAAGAGGGAAAGCCGTCTCCAGGGATAGGATCGGTAACACCAATAAAGGTGGGAAGGTAACCCCTGGTGCAAATAAGGGCAAGGCAAGGGCTGGAATGATGGCGGATTCCAGCAAGGCCATTACCGTGATGCAGCATGGGGCCGGTACGGCCAGCACCGAAACACCGCCTAAGACAGGCAAGGTTGTTGCAGACATGAAGAAGGGCTCCGCCCGCTCACCTGCTGGGCGTCAGGCTAAAGGCAGTGGTGCCCGGCGCCGTCGTGGCAAGCTGCAACAAGGACAGGCGCAGTTAGCGAACAAGGGGCAGCTTCTGGATAAGGATCTTGTTCTGCACCAGTTGCAGGTGGTTAACCGCCCACTGGAGGTAGAGGAACTCTCTCGCCAACTGAACCTGACAGACCTGGATCGGTTGTTGCTGATCTTAAAAGAGCTGGAGCGGGAAGGGGAAGTGGTCCGGACCCGCACGAACCGGTATGGCGTGGCCAAAAAGATGAACCTGTCAGTAGGCGTGCTGCAGGGGCATCCCAAGGGGTTTGCTTTTCTGATCCCCGACGACAAGAGCGAGGATATCTATATCTCCAAAGAGAACCTGGGCGGTGGCATGCATGGAGACCGGGTGGTGGCGCGGCCGCTGGGCTTCGGCCTTAGAGGCAGGCGCACCGAGGGTGAAGTGATCCGCATCCTGGAGCGGGCAAACGAGCGGGTGGTGGGAAGATTTGAAACCAGTGGCAACCAGTTCGGCTTCGTGGTTCCCGACGAGAAGAAGCTGGGCTGGGATATCTTTGTGTCCCAGGACCATCAGCAGGGCGCTCGCAACGGCGACAAGGTAGTGGTGGAGATCACGCGCTGGCCCGAGGACCGGCGCAACCCGGAGGGCAAGATTGTAGAGGCTTTTGGAGCATCCGGGGAGCCCGGTGTGGACATCCTGTCCATCATCAAGAAATATGGGCTGCCCGAGGAATTCCCGCCGCGGATACTGCAGGAAGCTGGCGCCATCTCTCAGGATGTGGCGACTGAGGACGAGGATGGGCGCTGGGACTTGCGTGAACTGCCGATGGTGACTATCGATGGTGAGGACGCCAAGGACCTGGATGACGCAGTTTCCCTGGAGAAGCTGGATAACGGCAACTTCAGGCTGGGGGTGCACATCGCCGACGTGTCCTATTATGTCAGAGAGGACAGCGAACTGGATAAGGAGGCATTCCAGCGGGGTACCAGCGTCTACCTGGTGGACCGGGTGATTCCCATGCTGCCCCAGAGTCTTTCCAACGGGATCTGCAGCCTCAATGCCGGGGTCGACCGGCTCGCCGTATCCGTATTTATGGAGATAAACAGGGAAGGACACGTGGTCCGTTACGAGATCGGCCCTGCGGTGATCCGGGTCGACGAGCGGATGACCTACACCAATGTGCGGCGCATCCTGGATGAGCGGGATGCCGGCCTCTGTCAGCGTTACGCTGACTTCGTGGAGACCTTCGACCGGATGCGGGACCTCTGCCTGATTTTGAGAGAGCGACGGCACCAGCGGGGAGCTCTGGACTTCGATTTTCCAGAATGCAAAGTGTATCTGGACGAGAGCGGCCGGCCAATGGACGTCTGCCTGATGGAGCAGTCTATCGCCAATCAGATCATCGAGGAGTTCATGCTGATGGCCAACGAAACCGTGGCCCAGCACCTTTTTCACTTGGACGTTCCGCTGCTCTACCGGGTGCACGAGGAGCCGAAGGAGGAGAAGCTCACCGCCTTGAACGAGTTTCTGCACGGCTTCGGCTATCATATACCGACATCGGGTGGGGTGCACCCCAGGTTCTTCCAGGATATCTTGACCCAGGTGGAAGGTAGGCCCGAGCAACAGGTGGTGCACATGGTGATACTGCGTTCCCTGCAGCATGCCCGCTATGCCCCAGCGCCCCTCGGCCATTTTGGACTGGCGGTGGAGTTCTATACGCACTTCACCTCACCGATCCGCCGCTACCCGGACCTGATCGTCCACCG
>JBEKKU010000104.1:0-8391 GCA_050010575.1 Thermacetogeniaceae bacterium
TATCCCGAACAGGTTTACCTTCCCCGCTGTCTTCTGCACATCCCGCCGGGTGTAATTCCGGAACAGTGATTGTAGCACCAGGTCGTATCCATAGTAGGAGTTACCCTTGAAACCACCGGTTTCAGCGAAGGTGATCTGCACGCCCTCATCCTGGAACTCTTTTACCACCGCCTTGATATCGTCGCCAATCACCTCGGTGACGCAGCCGGTGAGCACGAAGAACAGATCGCCGTCAATGACCTCCAGCGTGTTGCGGATCTCCTCCCGCAACCGCTCGCCGCCACCAAAGACCACCTCCCGTTCCTGTACATTAGAACTGGGTATGCTCAGTCCGCCGCAATAACCGCCCACCTGCAGACCGCCGCCCCCGTTCTGTCCCCAGATGATGTTTCCGGCACATCCTACCGCGGCGTGAATGATAGGAATGGCGCGCGGTATGGCAGTCACTGCCATCAAAGCACCGCCGAGAGGGCATAGGTAGCGCGGACGTTCGATAAAGCTAGACATTCGGCTCACTCCCCACTGCTTTGATATACTTGAACGGATCGGCTTCATACCACTGTTTCGTATAAGGCAAGCGGGCGTATCTGCTCAGCTTTTTGCTGAATGAAGGGTTTTTCAATTGCCGATACAGCCGGCGGGCCAGCTCGTAAGCCCCCTGATAGCCGATGTAGTTCAGGCCGGTGTTGTAGATGACGTGAGTGGCGATCCCCAGCTTGGTGGCGGTGGCATTGCTGCACCAGTGCCCCAGGAACAGGTCAGGCTTGATCCGCTGCAGCAGATTGGCTTCTTCAAAGGGCTGGGCGTTGGCAATGCTGAAAGGGAAATCCTCGCCGTAAGCCGCCAGTTTTGGATACTCCTCTTCGGCAAACTCATCGTGATGGAAGGAGCGGATACCCACTATTTTGAACCCCAGCTCCGCCAACAATTGGGTTGTGGCCAGAGCCCTGAATTCGCCGGCACTGACGAACACTTTCTTGCCGGCAAAGACCGGGCGGAACTCCTCCAGGGCCGACTGCAGCTCTTCTTCTTCCGTAGCGATCAGTTTCTCCGCCTGTGCCTGGAAGCCGAAGAAGGCGGCCACCTCACGGACCCAGTTGCTGGTGTTGGCGATCCCGATCGGCATGTGCTTGATGATGTAGGGCACGCCATATTTCTCCTGCAAATATTTGAGGAAGTAATCGTCATGCGTGGGGCAGACACTAACGGATACGGCAGCCTGGGTCGCCTTGTACATCTCCTCCGGATGAGCAAAGACCGGAAAGATATTGACATCCAGCCCTAGGGAGCGCAACAGGCGCGCCAATTCCTGCTCGTCCCCCCGGCCCATAGAGGAGACGTTCATCAAATTGACCGTACGGCTGAGCCGGTATTTTTCCTTCAACTCGTCCAGTTCGTCGACCAGCACCGGCTGGTATTCCTCGGGCTCGCCCAGCAATACCCGGCCAATTCCATGATAGATGGCATCATAGGCAGTCGCCCAAACCTTGGTTTTGAAACCCTCGCAGTGAATGGGCACGATCTTAGCGTTCACCTGCGGTTGCACCCGCTCGACCACGCCCTCGATATCGTCGCCGATAATGCCCGGCACACAACTGGACACCACAAAGATTGCCGCTGGGCGGTAACGGCGGTCGGCTTCCCGAATCGCCTCTGTCAGCTTGGCTTCGCCCCCGCCGATGACGTCGGTCTCATTCAGGGCTGTGGACAGCCATAGAGCGTCCTTGACCTTGCCGCGGCGCAGCCCGCTCCCTGAGCGGACATTGGCGTTCTGGGAGTGGGCACAGGCCCCGCAACCGATTGCTCCATGCAGCAGCGTCACGCTGTCGGGAATGCTGTTCAATATGGCTATCCCCGGCAACAGCAGGCAGATCGAGCCCTGGGTAAAGCATCTTTCTCCATCATCCGCAAGGCATCGCTTTTGCCGGTCAGCCATGCCGCAGATACTGCCGCCGTAGGCAATACAAGCCTTGAGGCGGTCCTCTCTTTTGGGCGGCTCTTTCTGATCCAAGTAACTCAAGTAATCCCCTCCTAAGGACAGGCCTGCTTATTTGCTTCGATGATTGAGATATTGCCAGGGTTTAATTCTGCTGTATGGGGCTATTTAAGGCAGTCTCGATCATTGCCCGGATGTTGGCCAGTGGCACCGCCGGAGACAGGTCGCAGCCGGGCATCATGATGAAATTGCCCCGCCCGCCGGACTTGGCGATGCACTCCCGGGCAGCGGCCGCTACCTCGTCCGGAGTACCGTTCACCAGGATCCCGGCCGGATTGATATTCCCGGCAAAAGCCAATCTGTCCCCAAAAACTTCCCTGACCCGGGCCAGGTCCACCTTGTAATCGACAGAATAAACATCCGCTCCGGTGCCGGGGATCAGGTCCAGGCGGCTGGTGGTATTGCCACAGATATGGACCAGGTTCAACGACCCGGCCTCCTTGGACTTTTTAATAAACTTTGTGAGATAGGGAATGGCAAACTCTTCAAAGTGTTCCCTGGAGATCAGGTCTCCGGAGGCCGTGGGCTCGGCCACTGAGATGATGCGCGCCCCTTTTTTCCTGTAAGCCTCGTAGTAACGGAAAGAGGCTTCGGCGGCGAAATCCAGCACCGCCCGCACCGCCGTCCTATCTTTATAGATAGCGGACATCAATCTTTCGGTGCCATAGAATTGTGCGCCCAACGTGAATGGGCCCCAGCCGCAGGCGCCGATCAGCACCTCATCACCGATCGCCCGGTCAAGCAGGGCCGCAGTCTCCCAGATATTATTTATGCCCTCGTCCTCTCCCAGCCGGTCGAGGTCGATCCGGTCGACATCGGCTGCAGTTTTCAGCAAGGGCTCCTGGACATCCATGGTGCCCTTCACCCTGAACTTGATCCTGCCTCCCAGCGCCCGAACCGGCAGGTTGTTGAATCCGGAGCCGGCCCAGACTATATCTGAATGCACTTTGGCGTTGGTCTCCACGATCACCTGGGCCATCAGTTCGGGGCTGGCCACCGCCTGTTCCAGGGTCAGGCCCCTGTTGTTGAAGGTCCAGGCCCCACCAGAAAAAAGTACTGCCGGTACCCGGCTCGGTTTGCCAAGCCTGATCGTCTCCAGGACATTGTCCTTTGGTTTCACCGTAAAACCTCCTACTTCATACTAATGCCGACATCGCTTAGGGAACCGTCAGCAAGATGGCACTCCTTGACCGCCTCGGTCATTGCCCGGATATTCTCTAAAGAAGTTGATGTGCTCAGGCCACACGCCGGTGAGATGATGTCGATCCCGTCCTGAACCAGCCTGCGCGCCTGCATGGCGATCTTGTCGGCGGAACCGAACTGCAGCAGGTAGGTGCTCAGGTTCCCCATCGTTGTAAGCTGCGGATACTCCTCCTTCAATAACCGCAGGTTGACCATGGCGTCGGTGCTGATAGCATCCGATCTGATCTCCGGGATGAGTCTTTTAACAGAGTTGATATTGCCGCAGATGTGCACGATGATTAACCCCCCGGCAGCATGCACTGTATCGATCACCCGGTTCAGGTAGCGCACCGCGTATTCCTCAAAAAACCTTGGCCCCAGAATCTCCCCAGTCGCCGTGGGATCGCCGATCGAGATCAGCGTCACGCCATGATCAAGCAACAATTGCACGTATTTGCACAGAAAATCAGTGGCGTAACTAATCGCCCGGTGGGTGCTGGCTTTATCTTTGGCCATATCCTTTAAAAAGCGCATCGGATCGACAATGGATGCCGTGGTGCTGATCGGTCCTGTCACATTTCCGATCACCGGCACATCCGGATACCGATCAGCCAGGATAGTGGCTGCTGTGGCTACCGCATGGATCCTGCCAGCCGAGAGCAATTCATCCAGGTCCTTAAATAACACCTGGGCGGTGGAAGAGAAGGCCTCGCTGGCAATTTTGGGCTCGCAGGCCCGGTCGCCAATATTGATGGCGCTGCCCAGCACCTCTGCCTCCACGGTTAAACAGAAGGGAATACCCAGGTTCTCGAACCCGGTTTGCTGATACACGTCGCCAGCCAACTCGGCCATCAACACCGCATCGGAGTGTGCTTCCGGCAGGGTATGACCAGTTCTATTCATCACGTCCACGATGGCGGCGTTCATCATCCCGCCGGTACAGATCACCGGTGGCCGATCGATCTGACGGTGGCGTAATATTCCCACCAGCCGTTCTTTGGCAGTCAGGTCATTCACCGTGCTCATCCTCTTTCCAACTCCTCTGCCTGCACCGGATAGCCGATCTCTCGCACCGCGTCCAGCATGGCCTGGATGTTGGCAAAGGGAGTTTCCGTCGGCAGGCTGCAGCCGGAAGCCACGATATAGCCCCTGGGGTTGTCGTGTGCCTTGCGAACACAATCGCGAACCGCCGTCCGCACATCGGCCGGATCACCCTCCAGCATCACCTCGGACGGCCTGACGTTGCCCATCAGGCGTACCCGGTCCCCGACCCTCTGCTTGGCCTGCAACAGGTCAGCATCGTTGTCGATGCTGACGCAGTCTGCACCCGCAGCCACCATCAGTTCCCAGATCTTGCTGGTCTTCCCGCAGATATGCAGCGTCACCGCTCTGCCCCTGGAGTGGATATAGTCAATCAACTGCTTCAAGTATGGCAACGCAAACTCCTGAAATTGCTTCGGGCTGATCACCGTGCTGGAGGACATAGCATCGGTCAGGCTGGGTGTGCAGCCGGCATCGATGATCGCCTGCGAGTAGCGCAGGGCAGTTTCCAGCGATAGGGCACATAACCTGTGCACCGTTGCCGGATTCTTCAGAGTCAACCTGACCAGTTGCTCGGCGCCGATCAGGAAAGAGGCGTTGGTAAAGGGGCCGGTGACGGCTCCCGTAACAGCAACCTCTCTCCCCACCTCGTCAACGGCAATTTTCATCGCCTCCAGGTGCTGGGAAAGGTTTCCGTCCCGCAGCGGATCTGCTGGTTCGAGCCGGTCAACCTCAGCAACGCTGGCAATGGCGGGAGCAGCCAGATAGGCAGTCTCGTCATCCGGGTAGTGCACCCTGGCCCCCATTGCTTCAGCCTGGGTATACAGGTCAGTGAAGATCCTGATGATGTCATACCCGAAACGGCGATAAGTAGCGATCTGAGCCCGGGCGATGAGCCGCCCGTTGCCCCTGAACTCAGACACCTTGACTCCAATGACTCTCGCTGCCGTATTGCCGACGATGGGAACGCAGGGCAGCCTGTCAACTGGCTCGCCTTTGTTATAGGCGGTCATCCGCTCAACCGGAGTCATCTGGTCAAAGGCCATGATCAGTCACTCCCCAGCAGCTTTCTGGCCACCCTGACCGCTTCGGCGGCATTCACCGCATAGCCGTCTGCCCCGATCCTGTCTGCAAAACCCTGAGAGATGGGACCTCCCCCCACCATGACTTTGAATTGGTCTCTAATCTGCCCCTGCTCCAGCAGGCTGATCACTTCCCGGATCCCGTCCATGGTGGTGGTCATCAGGGTGGATATGCCTATAAAATCAGCGCCAACTGATTTTGCCCGGTCAACAAACTCCTGGGCCGGGACATCCCGCCCCAGGTCGATGACCTCGAAGCCGGCTGTCTCCAGCATGATCTTGACCAGGTTCTTCCCGATATCGTGGGTGTCCCCCTCGATCACGCCAATCACAAACCGCCGTTTCTTGTCATCGGCGATGGTTTTCAAGTGAGGCTTCAGAACATCTAGACCTGCGTACATGGCATCGGAGCACATCAGCAACTCGGGTATGAAGTACTCCTCCTGCTCAAAAAGCTGTCCGGCCCGGTCCATCCCGTCCGCCAGACCTTGTGAGATGCCCTCGTAGGCATCGATCCCGTTCTTCAACACCGCGTGCGAGGTGGCTACGGTTCTATCTTCATCCATCTCCACCACGGCATCCGACAGTTCCTTCAAAAGCTGTTCTTTTGGAGGCATACTCATCCCTCTCCTGCAAATACTCCATAAGAAGTTACGATTCCTGGAACAGAGCCGTACTCAGGTACCGCTCGCCGGTATCCGGCAATATCGCCACGATTAACTTACCTTTATTCTCCGGCCTCTGAGCCACACTGAGGGCCGCAAAGACAGCTGCGCCAGCAGAGATGCCCACCAGCAGGCCTTCCTCACGAGCGAGGCGGCGGCCAATCGCAAAAGCCTCCTCGTTCTTGACCTTGAAGATCTCGTCCACGATCTTGAGATTCAAGACATCGGGCACGAACCCTGGACCGATTCCTTGGATCTTATGGGGCCCTGAAGCGCCTCCAGACAAGACTGGAGAGTCAAAAGGCTCTACCGCAATCAACTTGAATTCCGGTTTCCGCTGTTTGATCACTTCGCCGACACCCGTGATGGTACCACCGGTGCCGACGCCACCTACCAGAATGTCGATTTTCCCATCGGTATCCCGCCAGATCTCCTCGGCCGTGGTGGCCCTGTGAATCTCCGGGTTGGCCGGGTTCTTGAACTGTTGGGGCACAAAAGAGTTCGGAGTCTGGGCGGACAGCTCTTCAGCCTTGCGTACGGCGCCCTTCATTCCTTCAGCCCCTGGAGTCAGGACCAGTTCCGCCCCATAAGCCTTCAATAAATTCCGGCGCTCAATACTCATGGTATCGGGCATGGTCAGGATCAACCTGTAGCCTTTGGCGGCGGCAATAAAAGCCAGGGCGATACCAGTGTTTCCGCTGGTCGGTTCGATGATCACCGTATCCTTGTTGATCTGGCCTTTTTCCTCCGCATCCTTGATCATGCTATAGCCGATCCGGTCCTTGACACTGCCAGCCGGATTGAAAGATTCCACCTTGACTACCACTTTGGCCTCAAGTCCTGCAGTCACCCGGTTCAATTTTAAAAGAGGGGTGTTCCCAATCAACTCGGTTATATCGTTGGCTATCCTTGCCACTTTTCTATCTCCTCTCCTGTTTGTTATATCAACACCAAGCAGGCATACTATGCCAAGTGTACAGAATAGAATACAAGACACCGCTCCCGCTGCATATCAAAAAATAGGTTCGGTCGATACCGTTCCTCGAAGCAGAGCGCGAGACGTCGACAGCCCTCTACCTCTCCATTTCCAAGACAGCATTCGAGAGGTAATTGAGAAGCGGCACCGTCGACGTCATCGCTATCCCCTTCCGATTCTCGAGCGGCTACTATTCCTGGTATAAGGCTGTGCTCAGGTATCGCTCTCCGGTATCTGGCAGAATCGCCACGATCAGCTTGCCCTTGTTCTCTGGCCGTTTAGCCACACTGATGGCAGCGAAGACGGCGGCCCCGGAGGAGATCCCCACCAGCAAGCCTTCTTCACGGGCCAGCCGGCGACCGGTTTCCAACGCCTCCTCGTTCTTGACCTTGAAGATCTCATCGACGATCTTCAGGTTCAAGACGTCGGCCACAAATCCGGGGCTGATACCCTGGATTTTGTGCGGACCAGGACTGCCTCCTGATAACACGGGGGAGTCAAAAGACTCGACGGCAATAGCCTTGAACTCTGGCTTGCGGGGCTTGATCACCTCGGCAATTCCAGTAATGGTACCGCCGGTGCCGACGCCGCTGATCACGATATCCACCTTGCCGTCCGTATCCCGCCAGATCTCCTCTGCGGTGGTTTTTCTATGGATCTCAGGATTGGACGGGTTTTTAAACTGTTGCGGTATCCAAGAATTGGGGGTTTGGGCGGCCAGTTCCTCAGCCCTCCGGACAGCCCCTTTAATACCCTCAGCACCCGGGGTCAGCACCAGTTCGGCTCCAAAGGCCTTGAACAGGTTGCGGCGCTCAACGCTGAATGTTTCCGGCATCAGCAGGATCAGCCGGTAGCCCTTGGCGGCTGCTACGAAGGCCAGGGCGACACCGGTATTGCCGCTGGTCGGTTCGATGATCACCGTGTCCTTGTTGATCACGCCCTGGTCCTCGGCATCTTTGATCATGCTGTAACCGATCCGGTCCTTGACGCTGCCTGCCGGGTTAAAAGCCTCCAGTTTGCCGACGATTTCGGCTTCCAGGCCTGCTGTTATCTTGTTCAACCTTACCAGCGGGGTATTGCCGACTAATTCGGTAACGTCTTTAGCAATTCTTGCCATGATAATGCCTCCCTATTTTTTTAAATCTAAATACTTCGATTTACAATTGCTTGCTCTATATGTTGGCGGCAGCCCCCCTGACCTCGCCAGTCTCCACAGCCAGAAGCTGATCCGCCCACCCGGCCGCCCATTCTCTCAATTCTTTGACCTCCAGGGGAGAGGGAGCCTTAGATACCTCATGTTCAGCAATCGTGTAGGCCAATTTCGTATAAATCTTGGCCTGCTCTGACTCCGGAACGGCTTCGATAGTGGTTTTTCCCAGCAACTCGCTCTGGGTGACCGTCACCGACCTCGGTATGTAGCCAACAATCTGGGTGTGTGTCTTGGCCACG
>JBEKKU010000105.1:0-8313 GCA_050010575.1 Thermacetogeniaceae bacterium
GTCACCCTGGGTATCACTCCGAACCGCCCGGAGACTGGTTTCGGGTACATTGCCCATGGCCGGCTGTACCAGATCGTTGACGGCAATCCCGCCTATGCCGTTGACCGGTTCACGGAAAAACCAGGCTTACAGCGCGCCCTGGAGTACCTGGCAAGCGGCCATCATTACTGGAACAGCGGCATCTTTATCTGGCGGGTCGACCTGATCCAGAGCCTGATCGCCAAGCACCTGCCGGAGCTAAACACAGGCCTGATGAAGATCAGGGCGGCTTATGGCACAGAGCGCTACCAGGAGGTGCTGGAAACGGTCTTCGCCGGTCTGCCCAAGATCTCCATCGATTACGGAGTGATGGAAAAAGCTAGCAACGTACTGGTTTTGCCCGGTAATTTCGGCTGGGACGACGTCGGCTCCTGGACAGCGCTGGAGGCCTACAAGGACAAGGACGAACAGGGCAATTACCTGGAGGGCAGGGGCGTCCTGGTGGAGACCAGCAACACCATGGTGCTGTCATCCGACAAAGTGGTGGCCACCCTGGGTGTGGAGGACCTGATCGTGGTCGAGGACCGCGACAGCATCCTGGTCTGCCACAAAGGGCGCGCCCAGGAGATCAAGAAGGTTATCCGCGCCCTGCAAGAACAGGGCTACAAGGAGGTGCTGTGATGAACCCCTTAATATTCAGGCAGTATGACATTCGTGGCAATGCGGAACAGGACCTGACTGACGAGACAGTCAGGTTGATCGGACAGGCATTCGGAAGCTACGTCCAGGAGCACGGTTCCAACCAGGTGCTGGTAGGACGGGACAACCGTCTCAGTTCGGAGAGGCTGCGAGACGCCCTGGTTGGCGGCCTGATCGCCACCGGGTGCCAGGTCATCGACCTCGGGTTGGTGGTCACACCGATGCTCTATTATGCCCGAGTCTTCTTCAATATCGACGGAGGGGTGATGATCACCGGCAGCCACAATCCTCCTGATGAGAACGGTTTCAAACTGGCCCGCGGTGAAGGCACCATTTACGGGGAGGAGATCATGTGCCTACGGGAGATGATCCTGGCCGGACAGTTCCGGTCCGGCACGGGAAGCCGCCAGGAGCGTAGTATAGTCGAACCCTACCTGGCGATGTTGAAGGAAAAGATCTCCCTCGGGCCGCACCGGTTGAAGGTAGCGGTGGACAGTGGCAACGGCACCGCCTCCCTGTTTGCGGAAGAGATCCTGCGGGCCTGGGGTTGCGAGGTGACGCCGCTGTACTGCGAATCCAACGGCTGCTTCCCGCACCACCACCCGGACCCGGTCAAGACCGCCAACCTGGCAGACCTGATCAGAACGGTGCAACAGCAGACTGAAGACCTGGGCATCGCCTATGACGGGGACGCGGACCGGATCGGCGTCGTTGATGAATCCGGGCAGGTGATCTGGGGAGACAAGCTGATGTGCCTGTATTGGCGGGAGATCCTGGAGCGTTACCCCCACTCCCTGGCCATCATCGAGGTGAAGTGTTCCCAGGCCCTGGTCGACGAGGTGACCCGTCTGGGAGGCCGCCCGCTGTTTTACAAAACCGGCCACTCCCTGATCAAGGCCAAGATGAAGGAGACTGGAGCGGTGTTCACTGGAGAGATGTCCGGGCACATGTTTTTCGCCGACGAATATTATGGTTACGACGATGCTCTTTATGCTTCGGGCCGCCTGCTCCGGATCCTCTCCCACACCACCCAGAGCCTCTCGGAGCTATTGGCGCACATCCCGAAGTACTACGCCACGGCAGAAACCCGGGTGCCCTGTGCCGACCGGATCAAATTCGACATTGTCAACCAGCTGGTGGATCACTTCCGCCGCCATTATCAGGTAATCGACATTGATGGAGTCAGGGTGCTCTTCCCTGATGGGTGGGGCCTGGTCCGGGCATCCAACACCCAGCCGGCGCTGGTAGCCAGGTGTGAGGCCAAAACACCCGAGGGCCTGCAGCAGATCTGCAGCGTCATGAAACAGGCCATCCTGCAATACCCGGAGGTGGGAGATTTTACGTGGGAATACTAGACATCGATGCCCTCTTTGATCAGAGCATTGCCGAGCCCCTGGACCAGGCCAGGAAGCAGGCCGATATCAACCTGGTGGTCGGTGTCCCCTTCTTCAACGAGAAATTCACTCTGCCCAAGGTGCTGCAGGTAATCGAGCAGGGGCTGGCAGACGCTAAGCAATTGGACCGGACGCTGATCGTCTGCGCCGGAGACCACCGTGGTTCAGAAACCCTGGAGATCATCGCCGGACTGCCCTTCAAAGCTGCCCACCTGGAGTTTTTGATGCTGCCCGGCGCCAATGGCAGGGGCTACAGCATCCGGGCGATCTTAGAGATAGCCAACCTGATGGAAGCCGACGTCCTGCTCTTCACATCGGACCTGACCCCCGAAGAAAACAACGGGTTGCAGCCGGAATGGGTGCAGCGGATCCTGGAGCCAATCAGGATGGAGTATGACTTTGTGGTCACCACCCTGAAGAAGAACTACTTCGAGGACTACCTCAACAGCCTGTTAGTAGCCCCCCTGCTGGAGGCCTTCTACGGCTACCAGATCAACAGCGCCCTCAGCGGCATCTACGCCATTGCCAACAATGTGGTGGGGGATCTCTGCACCGAGATCAAGTTCTGGGAGGAGCTGACCAGAGACTACGGGATCGACCCCTGGCTGATCACCCGGGCCATTCGTTGGAACAAGAAGATCTGCCAGGTGGAACTGGGGGCAAAACTGGAAGGGATCTACCTGGAGAAGCTGAACTACATGTTCAAGGTCCTGGCCAAGTCCATGTTCGAATGCATCAAGCGGGATGAGGACTTCTGGCTGTCGGGCCGGTATATTCGCAAGTCCCCGGACATCTACTGGAGCGGGGACAAGAATGCCGCCTCTGAGCCATCCTACTCCGCTTACGGCATTACCAACCTGTTCAGGCGCGGCCTCAACCAGTACAAGACCCTGTACAAGAAGATCCTGCCGGATCTCCTGTATGCGGACATCGAGCGTATCGTAGCGGCCACAGCCCGGGAACCCCGGTTCAACAGCAAGATCTGGGCGCATATCGTCTACTGGTTCCTGTTCCACTACTGCTTCGCCACGGACGCCAACAGCGACGACGTGCTGGACGCCCTGGCTTGCGCCTTTTTCGGCAGGCTGACCACTATCCTGGAACAGGCCCAAACCCTGAAAGATGATCTCAAAAACGTCCCCCACGTCAATGCGCAAAATCTGATCGCCGGTGAGATCGCTGCCGCCAAAGAAGACCAGCTAGACTCCTTCCTGAAGCTCAGGGAGGACTTCTTCCAGGTCTGGGAGCAAAAAGCGCAGGAACTGAAGCCCTCGATTATTCCCGAGCACTACCTGGAGTTCATCCCGGGCATTCCCATCGCCCTGCCCAAGGAGTTGGAAGGCCGGGGCGGCCGGGTCGTCTGGAGCGAGGGGATGTTTAACCGCCTGCAGTCGAAATACCAGGAGGCCTTTCACAACTTCATCCACAATAGCCTGGGAGTGCCTGAGAACGCCGACTCCCGGGCTCTGGCCAAGCGCCTGAGAGAGTTCATGGATGAGTTGTGCCAGATGATGGACCGTCTGCTGCCAGGCGACCCGTTCACGGTGGAGGGCACCCAGCAGGTGGTTGATGCCCTGTTCCAACTGCTCCCCTCCCGGATGATGTTCTACATCAAGGACGAACTCCTCCGAAAGGCTTTCCTGCTCTACCCTCCACTCAACCTGATGATCCCTGCCGGTTGCCACACCTCCCGGGTGCTCCTGGAAAGGATGGACGTCCGGAAGGCGATCACTCTGGCCAACCTGATCGAGAACCGGAAGTGGGCCGACGGCATCCTGCTCTGGATCCTGGACAACGTGAAACCGGAGGATTTTGGTGAAGTGGAGATCGAACCGATCGTCCTCGGGCCACAAGTCCTGGGGGGCGGAGTACAACTGGGGGCTATCTCCGATCTGAACAAGCTCACCACCCGGATTGTGATCAGGCCGCTGAGCAAGGATATGGGCGGCGACTACCCGAAGCTGCGCTTCACCCTATTCGTTGCCAGGCATATCATGATCGCCCGGAACTATTCAGCCCTACTGAGGACCTACGCCCGGGAACGCAAGAACCTGGGCCTCAAGATCCGCAACTCCCTGCTCGGCCGCTATGAGACCACCGCTTTCTCGGTGCACAACATCTTCGAGGACTTCCACCACCGCGCCCTGGTGAGCCAGTTCCGGAACACTGCCGGGCACCTGGCAGAAACAGGCCAGGCCGAAGACGCCAGGCTGCTCGAGATGATGTGTGAGGGCTACGGCCTCAGCCAGGTCCTGGCAGACGGCACCTTCATCCCCTGCTCCGCCTGGAGTTGGGCCAGCTTCAGCTACAAGGGAGGCCGCGGTATCCCCACTCCCCTATCCAGCCACGTCGAAGAAAAATGGTTCAACCACGACTTCCTGGAGGAGATCTATACCGAACTGGGGTACGACCCCAGCGAGATCATGCACACGGTGACACATCTGATCGGAGAGGGCCGGGCCAGCGATAACTTGCTGGACGCCCTGCTGGGAATCAGGCGCAAGGACGTCACCGTGGTCGTCCAGGAAACCCAGGACTACCCACCGGCTAAACCGCTGGAGCGATATTCGGGCAACCCGATCCTGTGCCCCATCAAGGAGCATGCCTGGGAAAGCAAGTACGTCCTGAATGCGGCCGCGGTCCGGATCGGGGATCTGGTCTACCTGCTCTACCGGGCCTTCGGAGATGATGAGACGTCGCGCATCGGACTGGCGATCACCGACGGTTATCACGTGCTGGAGAGGATGCCGGAGCCGATCTTCGGGCCCCATGACGAGAAGGATAAAAAGGGCGTGGAGGACCCCCGGGTGGTGATCGTCGAGGACCAGATCTATATGCTCTATACCGCCTACGACGGGGCGATCGCCCAGATCTCCGCGGCGTCGATCACCGTTGAGAACTTCTTGAAACGCGATTGGGACCGGTGGGAGCGAAAGGGTTTCGCCTTTCAGGACATCTGGGACAAAGACGCCATCCTGTTCCCGGAGCGGATCGACGGCAGATACGTCATCTATCACCGGATCGAACCCAGTATCTGGGTATCGCACCTGGATAGGCTGGAATTCCCGGCTCCCAAAGAGAAGCACTCGATCATCATGGGGCCGCGCTCCGGCAGGATGTGGGACTCCGTAAAGATCGGAGCGGGCACTCAGCCGATTAAAACCCGGTTTGGCTGGCTGCTGATTTATCACGGTGTGGACCGGGACCGGGTCTACCGGCTCGGGGTGATCCTCACCGACCTGAAAAACCCGGAACGCTTGTTGTACCGCTCTCCCAACCCGGTGCTCTCTCCGGAGACCGAGTACGAGATCGGCAATGAGGACTGCTGGGTGCCCAGGGTGGTCTTTACCTGCGGGGCCGTACCGGTAAATAACAAGGCGGTGCTGGATGCAGAGGACGAGATCCTGGTCTACTATGGAGCCGCCGACACCTACGTCTGTCTGGCCACTGCCAAGGTTGGCGACCTGATCCCGGAGGCGATCAGACAGAACCTACCGGAGCGCTCGTCCTGACAGTATCAGATACCTGAGGCAAGAGGTCGGAGGGCCCATCCAGAACCTGCCGATAAACCGCCAGGTAGTTCTGTGCCATCCGCTCCCGGCTGAAGCATTGTTCCACCCAGCGCCGGCAGGCCTGCCGGTCGATAGTTGGGATCTGCCCCAGGGCCGCCGTCGCCTCGGCCACGTTATTGACCAAGAATCCGGTGGCTCCGTGCCTGACGATCTCCGGCATGGAGCCCCGTCTAAAAGCCACTACCGGGGTGCCGCAGGCCATCGCCTCCACCACGCTCAGGCCAAAGGGCTCTGCAAAACTGATTGGATGCAGCAGGGCGAAAGCACCGCCCAGCAGGCCACTCCTACGGTCTGGCCCCACCGGCCCGATGTATTCCACCCTTCCTCTTTCCAGCCGCGGTGCTACCGCTTCATCAAAGTACCGCTGATCCTGGACAATCCCGGCAATCACCAGGGGCATGCCGAAAGCGCCAGCGATCTCGATCGCCTCGGCCGTCCCCTTGTCGGAATGGATGCGGCCAAAGTAGAGCAGGTAGCTGCCGGGGGTGGCCACGAAGGGGAAGGACTCCAGATCGATCCCGTGATAGACGGTGGCGAGATAGTCCAGGGACGGATGGCGATCCGCATTGCTGATGGAGATATAATGGCTGCTCCGGTTGTATTCCTGGAATACTGGCAAAATCTTGGGCGAGGAGAACCCGTGGATGGTGGTGACTACAGGCGTGCTCACCAGCCGGCTGTAGGTAAGAGGCAGAAAATCATAGTGGTTGTGGATCAGGTCAAACTCCCCCGCTCGCTCGAAGAGGTGGGCGATATGCAGGCACTCCCAGACCTTGGGATCGATGCCCGGGTCCTCCTCGTAGGGCCTGGGACAGACAAAATCGAGCTGCGCCCTGGTAAGGGAATCACCGGTGGCAAAGAGGGTGACCTCCACTCCCAGTTCCAGCAATCCCTCGCAGAGCAGGGAAACCACCCGCTCCCAAGGTCCATAATGCCTGGGGGGAGTTCTCCAGGCAATCGGTGATAACAGGGCAACTCTCACGATTCAACCTCCAAACTCACTTCTCACTTCTCACATCACAATACTTGCGGTAGAGCCTCGGCAGTTCTGTCTGCGGGCTCTGGTAATAGCGCTCCGGGTCCTCCCCCCGCAGCCAGCCGGTCGCTAACTGATCCACAGCCGGACCCAAGCCTGCAGCCAGTCGGCCAGCAAACTCGCTGATCGCCTGCACTGCGGGCTTGGGAGAACCATCGTGCCGAAATAGCCCAAAATGCCTCTCATGAGGATTCTCCCTGAGAGGCGGACGATCCCACAGGCTGGGGTGGTAGTCGCCATAACTCCAGGCCATGGCCCCGGTCATCCCGGCCCGACAGAGCAACTCCAGGGCCTGCTGGTAATAGGTGGCCACTTTAGCCTCATCCCACAGCCGGCATTTATACCGCAATAGCTCACTCTCGTCGGGATATGGCGGCAGCATCGGCCGGCTGGGGGCTCCGAACTCCTCGAATAGCACCGGCTTGCCCCCCAGCCAACGAGTCAACAGGCCCAGGAAAGGTAACACCCGCACGTCGCCGGGGTCGTCAACCCAGGCCAAATAGAAGGGGTAACCATGCATACAGAGCCAATCGCACCAGAGTGCCGCATCCTGCGGCCACAGGTGGCGGTCATTCTCCAGGTCCTCGGCGTGCATGCCCAGGGTCACCGGGCAGTCGCCGCCGTACTGCTTGATCTCTCCCACCATGATCTCCAGCCATGACCGGGCAGCGTTCCGGTCCGGGGGCAGCACACAGTTCGAAGATTCGTTACCCAGGTCATACGCCCAGATTGCTGGGTGACCTGCCAATGCCCGGGCCACCTCCCGGCACTGCAGTTGTTGTGCCCGGATGATCTCCCGGTCGGCATACCAATTACGGATCCCGGCTGTCAACTGGTGTCCGCCCGACCAGACGGGAAAACGAAAACGCACGTATTCTCTAGCGGGCCCGAGCACCCAACCGGGCAGCCAGTTGATCCCGCTCATATGACCGCAGAACAGGGTGGGCATAATGGAAACGCCGTGTTCGGCAGCGATATCCGCCAGACGCACCAGGCAGCGCAGGGCCGCAGGCGAAACAATATCCGGGGCCGGCTGGAACTCCTCCCAGAGCAGGAAGACCCGCACATGGCTCATCCCGCCAGCCGCCATCCTGCTCAGATCGGCGGACACTTCCGCGGCGTCGAAATCCTGCCACCAATACATGGCCCTGGTCGCCGGCCAGTAATTTGCACCCAGCACAAAGTGCCGCTGTTCATCCCGAACCACGTTGCATGCTCCCCTTATCAGGCCTTCTCGAGGATCTCCAGCCGCTCATTCGCCTCCGGGCCCTGCGCCGCTAACATCAGACCGTTCACCGCCTGCTGCGACAGCAGCAAGGACAGTACCGCCTCGGCCCCCTGGTTGAGGTTGACTCCCTCGGGAACCAGGGCGTCGTAACAGCCACCGCTGTCAGTATCGTACAGGCTCAACCGGTTGATGTTGTTACTGCGGTACCAGCTCTGGGCGAGTTCCGCCAGGGAGCGGTACTGGTTGTCTCCGGTAGCCTGGAAAGCCTGGACACAGGCCAGGGTCATGGAACAGGCGTCGACCGGCTGCTGGTCGTAGCAGGGTATGGCTCTCCCCTGCAGCCACCAGTCCCGGTTGCCAACGATACTCAGGTAGCCCCTGGCAAACAGGGCCTCGCTCAGCCAT
>JBEKKU010000106.1:0-8147 GCA_050010575.1 Thermacetogeniaceae bacterium
CCGCCGGCCTCGGCTCGACCGACATGCTCTACTACGGCAGCGGTGACCTCGGCATCCCCGGCGCGATGGTCACGGCCAGCCACAACCCGCCCCGCTACAACGGCATCAAACTGTGCCGGGCCGGGGTCGACGGCATTCAGTTCGACAAGGTGGCTCCGGAACAATTGATTGGCATCGTCGGTGCTATCAGGAGCCTTGACCCCCGGACGGTGATCCTGGCAGCCGGGGGCATTAACGAGAGCAACATCGAGGAGTATGCCAAAACCGGCGTCAATGCGGTGGTAACCACCTCTGTCTATCATGGCCGGCCAGTGGATATCGGTGTGACCATGACCAGGGCATGATTGTAAGATGGCGAAGAACTCTGCCCGCAACAGATCTCAATCCGGGAGATGCTTAAGGAAGCTAACAAGGAGTTTGCCGGGCAACGCCCGACACAGTTTCCGCATACCTCTGCTGCAAGATAGTTATCATATCTAGAGAGGTACCGGCGAGGCTTAAAAATGCTCTGAAAAAAATATCGCGACCGGGTTTCGGCCGCGATGGGAGATTAGATGTCGATTATTTCTTACCCCAAGTAGTAGCGATCCGGTCCCAGAACTTCTGATCTTCAAAGCCCAGTCTCCAGATACAGATACCAGAAAGGTTATACTTCTTAACCAGGTCCAGCTTGGTCTGGAGGGTGGCCGCGTTTTCGAACCAGACTTCCCGCTCTCCTCCACCCTCGCCGGGATAGGTGTAGTAGGGTTCCTGGTACTTGTCGCTCCACTTGACCGGATAGCCCTTGGTGGCAGCCAGCTTGTCGATCTCTTTGGTTGGCCGGGAAAAACCACCCGACTGGCCGGCCGGCCAGTCGTAGCCGTAGGTGGCGACCCCCAGGCAGATCTGCTCAGGCTTGAACCCCTGTTTGATCGCCGTGGTGATGTTCTGCTCCACCCAGGAGAAGGGCGCTACGGGACCGGGCGGGCTGCCTGCCTGGCTGTGGTCGTAGCACATGATGGTGACCTTGGTGAGGTACGGCGCCAGCGCCCCGTAATCATAGACCCCTGCCATCTCTGACGGCACTCCCACGTGCGGAAGCACGGCCATGTGGGTTTCCTTCTGCATGTTGCTCATTTTTGTATACATCTTTTTCATGAAGACAGTCATCTTGTCTCGGTCAACGGAGAAATCCTTGTGCTTGGAGTCGGGAATGAACTCGAAATCGATGTCGATCCCGTCATAGTTGTGAGTCTGTACCTCTTGAGTCAGATTGGTTAGCGCCCGGTCCTGGGCTGCGGGGTCGAGCAGAATGGCATCCTGGCTGGGCACCAGGTTCACCAGAGGCAGTACCTTGATCTTATGCTGTTGGGCAAATGCCAACGCCTGAGGATTGACTTCTTTCTGCAGGGAGCCGTCGGGCTTGACGTGATACCACAGGGGCGAGATCTCGTTTAACAGATCGGCATGGGTCTGCAAAGATGGCCAAGAGTCGCGCCCGCCTGGTTCGCTGATGTAATAGGCGTCCACACCCGGCCTGGTCTTGAACAGTGGTTTTCTCTGCGCTGTGCAACCACCAGCGGATAGGATTAAGAGCAAGCAGATCGACAGCATGGCAATTTTTTTTATATTCATGTCTTGCCCCCCTTGAGCTTATCGGCTGATTAACACGTTCTAGCTTTTAGGATCTACGGGTACCGGTAAATTATACGCATTATTCCCATCCAGAACAGTTATCGGCAGGTGACCTCTCCCCAACGCTAAGGTAAAGCCAGGATACATAAGCAAAACATCCACTGTTTCATATAGTATGGGCAAGGGCTGGATCTATCCTTGGTGGGGGATGAGATCGCATGGCTATTTTTCTTGATTGCGCTACTGCCATATCACAAACGGATGGCAGGCAGATCGAATTGAAATTCAAGAGATGTCCGACGGGCAAATGGATCTACTGCAACTACCCGGAGCTTCTCCCGGCCAGTGCGCTGGGTGACTCCGGCCTGTCCAACAAGTATCTGAACAGGGTGTTTATTAGCGGCGAGGCCCAACTCTTTGCTTCTTATGTTAACGGCACCGGCGATGATATCTTTTTCGGCATCCTGCTCAGCAACCCTGGCAATGGTGCGGCCAGAGCCGTTCGGCAAAACAGCGGGCATCGCCACTCCGGAACGTATCCTGATTGGTGCGACGTGGAGTGCGGTGTCTGGCGCGACTTCTACGCCGATGACAGTGAAGAGATCTTTATCGTTCCACCGGGGGGGAGCGTCTGGATTTTCGAGGGGCCGGCGCCTGCCAATAAATATTTCAGCACGGTGATAAATTTCTGGACCGATTTGCTTCTAGAATGCTTTGTGTACGCCTATCAGAGCCGGGCTGCTGTCGATGGCACGGCCACCTGCTTTCCTTGGACGCCAGGAGATAAGCAATACCGGGGGGAGGGGGACACTTACACCATCGAGACAACCCTGGGCCTACATGCCAGCCGGATGCCATACCAGTACTATACTTGCCGCTGCCCCGGCAGCAAGGGCGAGATGACGCCGATCTACGATCCTTGTGCCGATGCCTGGCGCTGCTGTAGCTGCCCCGACCGGAACATCGGAAACTGGGGGATGCAGTACCTTTTTTATATTGTGGTCACCAACGATACGGCAACCGCGAAAGTGATCCGGGCCTATATGGGTTCCAACGGGGGCACGCCGGGCGCCAATATGGTGATCAGGTATGAGGGCATGGTGAAGTGGTGCTGCTGCAACCGGAAAGAATGGTGGAACTGGCTGGTCGACTATATCCAGCCCGGGCAGAGCCGGGTCTACAAGTACCAGTTCATCCATGCCGCCAACAGCACTGCCCCTATATTGCACAGTTGGCGGCTGGGATGAATATGGTATGGCCGGTAGCGGCACCAGAGAGGTACTCCGGACACGACGACATCCAGGGTTGGCTTTTCGGCAGGTGTTCCAGGCGGAATACCGGAGCAACAGGACACAATGGCCGCTTTTTTCAGGAATAAACGACCTGTTGCAGGCAGTTCTTTTCTTGACATTTGACATATTCTGTATTAAAATTAATTTGATATATAATAAAATATGAAGATAGGTGGAAACCAGGATGTCGGTATGCAGCCGGGAAATTCAAAGGTTGGCCAATATCTACAAGGCACTCGGCGAACCGACCCGCCTGCAGATCGTACAACTGTTGGCCAGGCATAAGGAACTCAGCTGTACAGAACTCTCTGAGCACCTGCACCTGAACGCCTGCTCCACCCTTTCTCACCATCTCAAACTGCTTACGGACTGCGGCCTGATCGAACTGCGCAAAGAGGGGACATATCACATCTTCCGGTTGCAGCGCGATGAAGTGAAGCGTTTCGCCCCGGGAGTGCTGGAATAGAGGAGGTCTTTGTAGTGGTCGACCGAGAAGAACAGGTTAGTCTGCGAAAAAGAACCGGGAAAAGACGCAAAAAGATACTGGGTGTGATGGGAAGCACGCGCAAGAATGGAGCGACAGACCTGTTGCTCCAGCAGGTCTTGAGGGCGGCCGAGCAGGAAGGAGCAGAAGCGGATATCATCTATGCCGGGGCCAAGATCAAGGGTTGCCCGTCATTATGCAACTACCAGGAGCGGGGCTGTCTATTGGAAGACAACCTGCAGGAGATCAATGATAAGATTGCCGAGGCCGATGCCGTGGTCTTTGCATCGCCTGTTTTTGGCCGACAGATTGTCGCCCTGCTGAAGCTGCTGTCGGGGGAACGGTGCCCGCATCTTAACCGTGATGCTTTTGGTCTGGTTTCCCACAAAAGATCCGCCCTGCTATTTTCGCAGGGCCATACTGATGCTCAGCAATATTCCGCTTATATCAAGTGGATGGCTAACCTGTTGCCCGTGATCGGCTTCAATGCTCCGGAGAAGATTATCGTGGCGGCGGGAGTGCGAAGGGCGGCAGACGCTTTAAACGACAGCTCCCTGCTGCAATCCGTACGCGATCTGGGCAGGCAACTGGCAGGGTGATCACAGATTAATCTCTTAGGACTCCTCCAACGTGCTTACTCGAGAAATATCGAGCAATAGAGAGAGATCTCTTCGATATTTAAATAAATATAGAACTATTTAATTGACAGTAGCAAATACACTGCCGCATCAGATTGGAAGAATCACATACTAGCGAGTAAACTTAAAGTGTAAAAAGAGATGCCCTCCAATTTTGAGTCCGACAAATACTCTAAAACCGTTTAAGGGAAGGGAGGGATACCAATGCTGAGAAAGAGATACCTGCTCCGGGCGACCGCTCACTGCAAGGAAGGCTGTAAACTATAGTCCTGGGTAAGACCTAAAACTGCCCGGGGAGACTAGGCAATACGCCTAGTCTCCTTTGTCGTTTTTACCCGGTTAGACCTATTGTATGTTCGCGTAAGTGTTTGCGTCCTCGTTTACCATTAAGACCTAGCCGATGCTGGCGTATAACCGCTCGCGCAGGCGGGGTTTCTCGATCTTGCCGGTGGGGTTGCGGGGCACCTTGTCAAAGAACACGTGGCGCGGCCGCTTGTACCGGGGCAAGGCCTCGCAGAACTCTAGCACCTGCGCTTCGGTCAATGAACGCCCGGTCTTGGGCTCCACGATGGCTACGGGGATCTCGCCGAGGCGCTTGTCGGGCATACCGATCACGGCCACATCCTTGATATCCTCGTGGGCCTGCAGGAAATCCTCGATCTCCACCGGGAAGATGTTCTCCCCGCCGGAGATCACCACATCTTTCTTCCGGTCGACCAGGTAGATGAATCCGTCCGCATCCTGCTTGCACATATCTCCGGTATAGAGCCAGCCGTCCTTCAGGGCTGCCCTGGTGGCCTCGGGGTTGTTGTAATAACCCTTCATGATCCCCGGCCCCCTGACGATCAACTCCCCGACCTTGCCGCCCGGAACCGGTTGGCCGTTGTCATCCACGATCATCGTCTCATAACCGTGGCCGGGCACGCCGATGGCGCCCACCTTGTGGATGTTGTCCAGACCCAGGTGGACGCAGCCGGGCCCGGTGGACTCGCTGAGGCCGTAATTGGTGTCATACTGGTGGTTCGGGAAATATTTCAGCCACTCCCTGACCAGGCTTGGGGGCACGGGCTGCGCCCCGATGTGCATCAGGCGCCACTGGTCGAGCTGGTAGTCGTTCAGGTCGACCTCCCCGCTTTCGATGGCGTCAAGGATGTCCTGTGCCCAGGGGACGAGCAGCCAGACGATGGTCGCCCGCTCCTCGGAGATCGCATCCAGTATCCACTGAGGCTTGACGCCCCGCAGGATCACCGCCCTGGAGCCGACGAGGAAGCTGCCGAACCAGTGCATCTTGGCGCCGGTATGGTACAGCGGCGGGATGCAGATGAAGTTGTCCTCATGAGTCTGGCCGTGGTGGGTGTTTTCGGTAATGCAGGCCGACAGCAGATTGGCGTGGGTCAGGATGATCGGCTTGGGAGTGCCGGTGGTGCCGGAGGAGAAGTAGAGGGCGGCCGCGTCCTGGTCGCTGAAAGCGACGCCGGGATCGTTGGCGGGTGCTCCCGCCAACAGCTGATGATGGTTTTCAGTCTCAGCGGGATAGTGGTCAGTGGCCGGATCATTGCCAACGAAGATGCAGCGCTCCAGGCAGTTGAGCCGACTGCGGATCTCGGCGATCCGGTCAATGAACTCCGGTCCGTAGAAGAGCACCTTGGCCCCGGCGGCCTCGATACACTTCCGGATCTCCTCGGCGGTAAACCGGAAATTCAGAGGAGCAGCCATCGCTCCGGTTCTGAGGATGCCAAAGTAGATCGGCAGCCACTCCAGGCAGTTCATCATTAAGATCGCCACCCGATCACCTCGCTTGACGCCCCTGGCGATCAGGGCGTTGGCATACCGGTTGGCTTGGCGGTCGAACTCCAGCCAGGTGATCTCCCGGCGCCCCCCGGCGGCCGGTTCGCGCTCGATGAGGCTGATTTCCTGGGCGTACTTACGGGCGTTTTCGGCAAGAATCTCGATGATCGTCATAAAAAATAATACCCCCTTGTGATCATGGGATGACCGGAAGGAGATATTGCTATGATGTGTCCATATTAAAAAATCGCCGTGCTGCCATCCTGCTGATTTCTCTCCCGTCTGCACTGACCGGCTGGCGCCGGACCATTCCGCAGTTTTTCTGTGTTTCCCGTCCTTGTGCCGCTACGCACCGTCGGAGCGCAAACAACCGCCTGTACTACTGTATAACACAGTATACTGCAGTTAGAACTGTATTTCTACCCCTTTTTCAAAACTCCTTACCGGTCAACCGCCTCCAGCGGTAGATGGCTGCGGCTCTTGACCGGTGGTTGCTGCCTTGGCAGCCACTCCTCGGCCGAGGTTTACTCCTGGCTTTGGTGGCGTCAGGGTGAGACAAAAAAAGAACCCCCGCAGGGGTCTTTTGCCAAGTTATGGTTCCAACCGGCAAAGAGTCGGGTGATTAATACCGGCTCTTGTTTTTGGCAAAACAATCGCTACAGTAGACAGGGCGGTCGCCACTCGGCCGGAATGGCACCTGAGTTTCGACACCACAGGCTGCGCATACCGCAGGGAACATTTCCCGCTGCGAGGAGCGGGAGCCGCCGCGTCCGCCACCGCCACGGTTCTGCTTGCGCGATGCCCGGCATTCGGGGCAACGGCTGGGGTCATTGGTGAACTCTCTCTCGGCAAAGAACTCCTGCTCGGAGGCCGAAAACACAAACTCATTCCCACAATCACGGCATGTTAGGGTTTTGTCCTGAAACACAAAGATCCTCCTCAGATAAGTTATTGCCCAAATGGGTTAGGGATTCACTTTCTTTCTCCCCCAGCCATTCAGGCAAAGTAAAGAAGGGAAATGACGTGGATCTCACTAAACCTATTTACTTTGAGCTACATTATTTTAACACCGTTAAGAGCAACTGTAAAGTTTTTTCAAGACTTTTCTGCCTTATTCATGTCCAGAAGATTGAGCAGGAGGACGCGAGGTCTTGGTAATTATCATCCTGGCGAACCCCTCTGATCATCCTGCAGGTAGTAGCCGATTCCCCTGGCTGTTCTTATCTTGCATGTTTTAATCTTTTTCCGCAGGTAATGAACGTATAGATCGACGTTTGACATGCAGACATCCGAGTTGTAGCCCCAGATCTTTTCATAAATCCGCTCTTTGGTGATGACATGGCCGGGGTTGAGCATTAATAATTCAAGTAACTGCGACTCTTTTGCGGTCAAGTGAAATACCCTTTCATCTGTCACTGCCTCGTGCTTCAAGGGATCCAGTGCCAGCCCAGCAGCCTTGATTATTTTGTCTGTCAGATCTGCGTTTCTTCTCCGCCCTAGGGCACCCAGCCTTGCCAATAGCTCCTCGACAGCAAAAGGCTTGATCAGATAATCGTCGGCGCCGGAATTTAGCGCCGCTATTCCTTCCTTATCTCTCGAAGTTAAAATAATGACATTAGTGTTACAACCGTAGCCGCGGAATTCTGTTAAAAATGAAAGACAGTCTCCGCTTGGCAAAGGGTTGTCCATAATAATCATGTCGTAATCTCCGGCAACTGCCAACTCCATTCCGTCATTGCTGTTAATGGCAATGTCTATGATATATCCGTGCTTCCTTAAGATGTGGGACAGTTTTTTTAGCTGCTTCTCATCTTCAATTAATAATAGTTTCAAGTGGGCCCTTCTTCCCATGTTACTAGGATTGAATACCTTTTTAATTCAATTCGGCAGAAATATTGAGAATCAGTTAATAATCAAAGACTTTTCCAATGTTGCCGTTCGATATTAGGATCAGACATATAGTTAACGATGGAAGGAGTGTGAATGAAATTTTTTCTCATAGCCATGGTACAGTAAGAAATATATAATGCACGGGAGGGTATTGTAGTGAATATTTCATCGTTGTATCAGTACGCCTCGGTTTACAATCAATCGTATAACTCACTTTCCACAACTGCGGTTCAAGCGTCTCAGCAGGGCGATTCCGGAAGTTTTGACAATTTGCTTGGTGCCATATTCAGCAGTTCCAGCGGAGACACCGTACAACTGAGTGGCCAGGAGGTGACCATGGGTCCGCCGCCTGCGGGAGACGCCGGTTCGGATATTAAAAACTTCCTGGACAAGGTAGCGAGCGGAACCGTCACCGACAGCGACCTCCAGAGCATGCAGGCT
>JBEKKU010000107.1:0-8099 GCA_050010575.1 Thermacetogeniaceae bacterium
ACCAGGCATAGCACACCTGTCGCCTGGCTGCCAAGCATCATAGGAGCACCCGGCGAGGGTGCTCCTAAACATGAATATAGGGAGATGAGAGCATGAACACGGTAGAACCGATCAGAGACTTACAAAAAATTGACGCCATGAAGAAAATCCTGAAAAGCCAGAATATCCGGGACTGGCTGTTATTCACAATTGGAATCAACAGCGCCTTGCGGGTGAGTGACCTGCTGAGATTGCGTCAGATGGATCTCTGCGATAACCGAGGGCGGGTGCTGGATGCAATTCGTGTTCGGGAGAAGAAAACCAACAAGGAGAAGTTGTTCAGGTTAAACAAGTCCATCAGGAAGGCATTAAATGAGTACATGCAGACAACTCCACTCGACATGGACGCATTTCTGTTCCAGTCCCGCAAAGGTGAAAATCGGCCAATCGGCAGGGGCCAGGCATGGGAGATTTTGAGCAACGCTGCTAAGGCGGTTGGGATCAGAGATCAGATCGGCACCCACACGATGCGGAAAACGTGGGGCTATCATGCTCGCATGGCAGGGACGGACATCGAGATCATCATGCGGGCGCTCAACCACAGCAGCCAGCGGCAGACGCTCAGGTATATTGGTATCACGCAAGATGAAGTGGATAATGCGTATGACTCTATTTGCCTGTAATTCACGCATTCCGTAACGCCTGGCGGATAACCTGCCAGGCGTTCTTTTGTAAGGGGGGACGATATTAGATGCGCATTGGCAATAGCAGTGATAACAGAACTAAACAGTGTCGTGGTGCCGGTTATGTCCTGTTCAAATCCTGCTCCTGCCGACCAGTTCCACCGGAAAACACCAGGAACCCTTGCAGTGCCCGCAATAGAGAGTATTTACTGTATCCGACACAAGGCTGAAGAGTAAGATTCAAGTTATTGGCCGGAGGGCTAGAAAGGAGGTAGATCAATGGACATTTTGGAAGCTTATGCCATAGTCCGTGCAGCGCTGTCTGCCATCGCCGCTTCAGAGCACCGGGACATGTTGGATCTGCTGAGCTTGGAAGAGGACGAGCTGGATCGGTTGTGCAGGCTTTGTTTCATGGACGAGAAAATGGATGCAGACGTGTGCCATGACTGGCTACGAATCAGTAATAGTTCCATTATGCACGAGGCGCTGAGTGAGCTCCGCTGGGACACTCTGGCAGCGTTACTGGAGAATGTGCAAGGTAACAGGGCGAAATAGGCAATGTATTAGGCGGGCAGGTGGAACTTAATTAAGTTCTTTTTTACCTACTACCAGATATAGAGGTGCGGTTAATTTGATGAACAACCTATGGCGTCTGGGCGTAAGAGGTCCCAGGCGCTCTCTTTTTATGCAAGACAAAATTTTAGGAGGTGCATTTACCATGGAGCTAGAGTTACACTCTATTGTCAAACTTTTTCCAGAGATGGCTGTCGATGAATTTTCCTATCTGGTTAATGACATCCGGGAGCACGGCCAGCTGGAGCCGATCAGCGTAATAGCTGAAACAAACCAGGTGATCGATGGCCGGCATCGGCTCAAGGCCTGCCTGGAGTTGGGTATCGAGCCGAAGATCCGGGAAGTTGCCTGTAGTGATGAGTACGACGTTATCTGCTACGTTCGATCCGCCAATGCAACCCGGCGCCACCTGGACGCCGGTCAGAGAGCTGCAGTAGCAGCCGAGATGATGGATCTCTTGAAGGAGGCGGCGCACAAGCGGCAATTGGCTGGATTGAAACAGTTTGCGCCGGCACCGGCTGATGTTACCGATGTGGCATTTTGCCACGACGGGTTGAGACGATCCAGGGACATAGCGGCAGCAGCCATGCAGGTGTCGAGCCGGTATGTTGGCAGCGCCAACAAGGTTCGGAAAGCCGACCAGGAAGTGTTTGCGAGGGTCAAAGCGGGGCAGATCGAACTTCAGGACGGTCTAAAGCTGATCAAGACGCCAGACGAAATGCGCGCCAGGGCAATAGGAAAAATGGACGCCGGAGAGAAGGACGCCAGGAAAGCGATCTCTGCTGTCAGGCTGGAGATCGTCAAGGAGCATGAGCATGAGTTGCCAGACGTCCCGGAGAATTGCCGACTATTTGTTTGCGATGTGGCCAAACTGGCCGAGCAGATCGAGCCGGGTAGTATCGACTCTATCATTACCGATCCACCGTTTCCCAAAGAGTATCTGCCCTGTTTTGGCAAACTGGCAGAGTTGGCGGCCACAGTCCTGAGGCCTGGTGGGAGTCTGGTTGTTATGGCGCCACATATATACCTGCCAGAGATATTTTCTCTTATGACACCGTTCATAAGATATATGTCTACCATTGCCATGATGATGCCGGGATCTACGACCAGAATCAGGTTGCTGAGCCTGAATAACGCATGGCGTCCGGTTTTATGGTATTGCCAGGGCGGCAAGTATAGCGGCAAGAGCATCTCTGATGTTGTTAAGAGCAATGCAAGCGACAAGAGATTTCATGACTGGGGCCAGAGTGAAAGTGGCATGGGGGCTTTGATCACGCAGTTCTCCGAGCCTGGCGACCTGGTGCTGGATCCGTTTCTTGGCGGTGGCACTACGGCTGTCCGTTCCCTGGCTCTGGGCAGGCGGTTCATCGGTGCTGATATCGACGACCAGGCGATCTTGATCACCCGGTCACGTCTGGCCGAAGTTGCACAGCAGGAAACGCCAGCAGTATAAACGTGGAGCGGGTTGACGACAGGCAGCCTTTCCGCATGCAGGCAAGTCTGTAACTGGTTAGCATTTTGTATGGTTTCATCTCCGCCAAATTAGGCGGGAAGGTTAAAACGTTTTAATCTTCCCGTCAAATTATCCACTACTAAATATAGGTGCGGCAAATTAGACGCTACAAGATATGGTGGCTATCGCAAATCCGTGACACCCCTTCAAAAACGTTTGAAAGATATCACAGATTTTTCGTCCCTCCTTGGGAACCGTTTTGAAGGGGGACTCAATTACCTCCCCCTTATGAACTCGTAGCGCAGCGCCCAGAGGGCAGAGCTAGTAATAGAGACACATGCCCACTGCAGCTTCTCATCCGCCCTGATGAGCAGTTAAGCGGCGAAACGCCTCCGGATCTTGAAGGCGTCGGCGGAAGCCACAAATAGCCTGCCCCCAGGCTAAAGGGGAGAAAGGAGAACAAATGTATCCAACTCTAACTCTGGATCAAATCATGCATGCCGGCGAGTGGACAACACCTGTTGCCACATATCGAGAAGCCGCAGCGAAGAAGGAACGGCTTACCAAGAAGTTACTGCAGATCGAAACTTTTTGGGCTGATCTTAGAGCCAGGGGTCTTAACCCGCTGGAGTCCGAGACTATCATTAACAGCATCGAGGATTTTATAACAGCCTACCAGTATGATGAGCCGTTTGATGCAGTCAATCTGCGGGGCATGTACCCATACGACGATGCTAGCCTGATCAAGTACATCCTGGCTGGGGAGAAACTTTATCGGGATCGTCATAACCGTGCAGTTAGAAACTCCAGGGGTCGCATAGTTGCCACATACAGAAAAGCACCTGGCCATGGCATCCAGTTCGACGCGGATATCGAAGCTGAGAAGCCGGAGCCGGAACTGCCTGCTAAAGTGCCGCCAACAGAGCGGGAGCTGACTGATGAAGAGATAAAACAGATAGAAGAGGTAAGGGCCTGGTTAGCCCAGGACTGGATAGATCCAACGCCGCTAGGCCAGTGACGAGCATGCCGTCACCACCCGTTGCACCGTAACGGGTGCCGCTTATGGCGCAAAGCCAAATATAAGGCCGAGAGGCCAGAAAGGAAGGCAAAAAAATGGAGATCGACTACACAAGTGCACAAATGAGGGAGATGCTCGATGTAATCTATTCACACAGCCACGAGTTAAGTCTCCTGGCCTGGAACGCGATCCAGCGCAGGCAGGATGAGTTGGAGTGGGCTGGGAAAATCAATCCAGCGGACAGGAAGATTGCCGCAGAGGCGGAATACGATGGCCAAATCCTGAAAATCGTCGTGCAGGATGTTTTGCCCAGAAGGAAAAATGACGTCCCTGGATCACTGCTCCGCCGGTACTGGGAGGACGGCGTGGCACAGGCCATATGCAATCTAGGCATTCCAGTAAGCTTCGAGAAGGCACTTTGCATCATAACGATGCACGCCCCGCGGAATGTGGGCTGGGATGTCGACAACCGCGCGGTTAGTTACGTCATCAATGCACTCAGGGTGGCAAGAGTTATCCCCGGTGATGAATGGGACAAGTTATCCTTGCTGGTGCTCGGGGGAGAGCCAGATAAAAAGAACCCTCGAACGGAAATTGTGGTAATGAAACACCTAACAAACATTATGGAAACGCTGGCCTCCATGACCAGCCAATCGTAGGGAGGCGTCGCAGGTGGTAAAATTCGAGCTCCAAGACCGAGACCTTTTGCTGCTGCAGTTACTTAGCCGGTGCGGTGCGATCAAGCCTGATCAAGCCAAGATCGTTTATGGCACCGAAAAGTACCATCTCAAGCGCATCGAGAAACTTGTAAAAGAAGAGGTTCTGCGCCGGGACAAGGGTTATATCTTGCCTACGCTAAAGGGGCTGCAACTTGCAGGCATGGACTGCAAGCCGTTACATATGGAAAAGTATCGTTACAAAGAGCATGCGCAGGGGGTCGATCTTGTATCAATGCTGTCCAAATGGAATTGGACACCTACGTATTCCAGGGAACTCAAACAGGAGAATATGCTACAGCGCCAGTCCAGAGCTGTTATGACAATCCAGCGAGGCACAAAAAAATACGCCGTCTATATGATCGCAGACAACCCAGAAGCGGCAACAATTGCCCGCCTCCGCACCGACCTGGACGAGCTTCCTGGGCCTAACAAAGAGGCAAAAATCAACATGGCGTTGATATTCTGCACATCATCCAAAATTTTGGAGACGATCACTAACGCTTTCGAGAAACCTCCCGAACGGCTCAAGAGTCTGTGTATCCTGCCGTATCCTCAAGGCGTGCGGTATTTCATGTATCAGAGATCACGGAATCTCAAGGACCTCCTGGATGAACGCTTCCCGGGCTGGCAGGAATGCACCCGTAACTTCGCTGATTTTGAACTCGGGAAGACATATATAACAGGGCTCTTCCAGAACGATGTCGTTAAGCGCAAGGCGCTCGTTGACTACGTTAAGAACGTACAGCAGGGAGAGGGTAGCTGCTGCGTCGTCATCTGCCGGCCAGATCAGCAGGCAGAGATTCAGGAAAATATCCCTGGTGTTGAGGTGATCACGTGCCCTCTATGAGTTGGGCGCACCTTACTTGTTATTATCTTTGCAGGCTTCGTCTGCTTTTGGATCGTGCTCGGTTTCTAAAGCAATTATATTTACTGCAGCTTCTAGTGCGGCTATGTATTGCGTGAACTCCGGAAGGCCAAGCTCGTGGCTGTGGCTAGCTAATGCATCTGGCAACAAATCATATTCTGCCTGCCCGCCATTGCTTGCCTTCGTCATTTCGTCTTTTAAAACAGTGAGCCATTTGATTACTTCAGACCTTTTCATCGTGATTACTCCTCGTAATGGGTATTATAACCAGTGAGCGTCTCGGTTCAAGCAGCCAGGGCGCTTTTTTAATGCAGAGCCGAACTGGGTAAGATGGCACCCGCAACTTAACTGCACTTTTATTAATCGATGAAATCCTTTCCCCGTATCCTTTCTTTTCGCAACAAACATTTTCTCAAGTCCACCGATTGGGATGTCATACATACCAAATTCGCTTACATAACTAAAAATCCTACATATTTCTAACCATTTTTCGACAAACACCTACACCCTGCCGGTCTAATCCTGGCGGGTTTTTGTCTGCTATTCGGAATGCTGCTTCTGGAGTTAGTTCGGGGATAGCGTTTGGGAGCTGGCGGACAAATAGCTTTTATGCCTGTCCAGCCATGGCGCTGGTGAAGATGAAACAGGGAGTCTTTGCAGAAAGGGGGGTGCTTGATATGCAGAGTCCAGGGAAAGGGGGTGCAACCAAACCATGATAAGCGAGGAAGACTTGGTAAAAATTAGTGCCGAAGAGAAAGAAAAATTCCGGAATATGATTAGCGGGTCAGACGTAGAGCTTCTGGTCACTGTGTTTGGTGTTGGTTTTGCTACAGCAATTGATCGCATAGAGCGCATAGAGCAGTTGCAGGCGGTTAGCTAAATCAACCATGCCCGGGGGAAACTCCGGGCAATATTTTTATATGATAATGCATTTGCGTTTTCTATTGGGATGTGATACAATGAAATAGCAAATGCAGAATCTATATTAGTTGAATTGGTGGGAAAGGAGGCACACAAAAATGGCTTACACTGGTTGCAAAATCGTGATCGTGGCTCTACTGATCGCAGCATGCGTTTTCGTACTGACTGTGTTGTACCAAAATATCTGGCTGTATAATTGCTGGGGCCTGTCCCTGCCTGTGCAGGTAACGGTTACGGTATTCCTGGCGGCGTTAGTTATCGGAGTGCATGCATGGATGCATGGATGCACGCAGGCGCAAGCAATGCACGCTAAATAAAATGACTTTATCAGAAAGGGGTTGGTGTTATAATACAGAAAACGCATATACGTTTTCAAGGTGGTGTGTAGGATGCCTCGTGGTGGTGCCCGAGCCGGGGCCGGAAGAAAAGCCCCGGCTGGGAAAAAGGAAAATCATGTGATCAGATTCAGTGACGACGAGTGGGCGAAGATACAGGAAAACGCAAGGAAAGCTGGCGTGACTGTAAGCGACTACGTTCGTCGTCAAGCTTTAAACAACGAGGAGGTTCAATAACATGCGCAAAGCAGTAATTTCTCTAATGATAGTGTTAGCACTGGCTATACTGGTTACTCTACCTGTCCCGGCAATAGCTGGTAGCAGCGCCGCCAACAGCAACATCACCAGCGCCGAATTCGTGATCGGCCTGAACCAATATTTCGTCAACAACCAAACGCCCGGTATCGGCATGGATGCAGCTCCGTATATCGATCCCGACAGCAGCCGTACACTGATCCCTGTCCGCTACCTGGGGAATGCCCTGGGCGCGCAGACCAACTGGGATGGCAATACCCAGACCGTCGCCGTGACCGAAGGCAGCACAACGATCAGCCTGGTGATTGGAAGCGCCTCGATGTCAGTAAACGGTCAGGCGCAGACGCTGGACCAGGCCCCGGTGATCAAAGATGGCCGGACGTACCTGCCGGCCCGGTGGGTGGCAAACGCACTCGGTTATCAGGTTGACTGGAACGGCCAGTATAAGATCGTGATCATCTGGAAGAACGGCCAGGAGCCAGATGTCAGCAACCTGGCAGGCCAGAAGCCGACCACGGTTAACGGGTTCACTATTCCGGCGGGGACGAAGTTGAGCGTTGATAACGGAGACATCTCGGGCGGAGATGCGATGTCCTTCGATATTGATACCAAAAATGGAGACGTGCAGGGCCAGCTTGCCGATGCCCAGAACATTCTCTCCCAGGCAAAGTTTTTAGACCCGGCAACGATTGCCAAGGTGATGACGGTCATCAATAACGACCTGGCCGGTAAAACCATAGAAGACGGGGGAATCAACTCCCCGAACGGCGGCTGCATAGCGCTCTCGGCAGCTGGTCCAACTATTCAGGGCTATTGGTGGTTTAATATTCAGGCCGGTACAACGCATCTGCCGGCAAAATACTACATGCTAAAATAACACGGAGGTAAACCGAAATGCGCTTAAAAAGACTCTCCGCTCTCGTAGCGGCGGTCTTTTTTCTTCTGACCGCCTTTACGTCTATTGCCTATGCGGACAATTTCCCGGGCACCAACACCCCGAGCGGCACCGATTATAGCTCAGTCATTTCTGATGCGGAGACAAACTATGGCATATCCCCACAGAATAAGCCCGGTGCGGCTACGTCGCAGCAGTATCCCCTGGCGTGCATGCTGCCGCCCCCGACGTCCCCGTTATGCCCCTTTTCTTGCTGCCCGCGGCTGCCGTGTCCCCTGGCTGCGAACGGAACCGGGCGCGGGGTGTTATCCAGCGAGGTCAGGCCCATGGACTGGGCCAGCCTGCGGGCCGGGTCGACGGTGAGCACGACGACGTGCCTGCCGCGTTCCGCGGCCCGCAGGCC
>JBEKKU010000108.1:0-7998 GCA_050010575.1 Thermacetogeniaceae bacterium
AAGCAGAAAAAGCTTTCTACACAAGTTACCATCTACACCAATCGCAACATAATCAAGGCAGATGCCCATGGCTTTCCAAAGATGCGGCTCACCGATCTGCTAAACAGTCCCGATGGCTTTATACCGCTCACAAATGCGATTATCTACGATCTAGAGAGTAAGGAGGAGATAACTCGCACCTCATTTGTCTCCATTAATAAAGGAGTTATCGACCTGGTATTTGAAAAACAATGACTTGGCCCCTAGGCCAGAGCACAGACTGGGCGGCTTCGATCCGCATGCCGTAGACTCTCCAACTGTGAAGGCTCCCGACCCTGGAGGCACCCTCCACTCCGGCCGCAACTTTGGCCGGTGCTTGCCCGGCAGAATACTACCTGAAGAGCAAGCTCACTGCAGTTGCTTGATACAACAAATAATACGGAGGGAAGGAGCAACTTATATTTTCAAATCCGTGTTCTTGACATGGGGAGCATTATAAAGAGGGAAGGAGATAAAATGCTTGTTCAGTCGGCCGAAGGCCAAAAAAAACCGGTTAAGATTTGGCTTAACAGTATTGGACAAGTTGGATCTGGTTGTTTAGAAAAGGTTGCGAATCTTTCTAACTTGCCCTTTGTCTACAAGTGGCCCGCGCTGATGCCAAATTGCCATGAAGGTTATGGAATGCCCATTGGTGGAGTTATTGCCACTGAGGGCGTGATTATCCCCAACACTGTGGGTGAGGACATCGGGTGTGGCATATGCTTCATACAGACCGATATTCATGCTAACCTATTGAAAATTGAAGTCGGGCAAACCCCTTTAATCAAGGCTATTATCGACTGCATCATGCGAAATGTCCCGATAGGACTTACCCAACACCAAGAGAAACAAGCCTGCCAAACGCTAAGCAGGGTAAATGAGTATTTATCTACCGAACATCGTGTTGCCGAATTGGAGCAAGAGCTTAGGGCTGGATATTATCAGGTCGGGACACTGGGCGGCGGCGGTCACTTCATCGAGATCCAGGAGGATGAATCCGGTAATGTGGGGATCATGATTCATTCCGGCAGTAGAAACCTTGGCCCGAAAATCTGCAAGTACTTCAACGAAATGGCCAAAACATTAAATGCTCAATGGTATTCTTCAATTCCTAAAGAATATGATCTAGCTTTTTTGCCGGATAAAACCAGCGCAGCGCAATCATATATTCACTGGATGAACCTGGCCCTGGGTTTTGCTGATGAGAACCGGAAAAAAATGATGTTAAGGGTCAAGGAGATCCTCTTTAGCCACGTTAGGAAATATGCCGATTTTATCGGGTCTGAAAAGGGCAAAGAGATAAACTGTCACCATAACTACGCGGCATTGGAAAATCATTACGGCCAAGATGTCTGGGTGCATCGCAGGGGTGCAATCAGGGCAAAAGAGGGTGATGTAGGAATTGTCCCCGGTTCTATGGGAGGCTTCTCCTACATCATTGAAGGGCGGGGAAATCCTGATTCGTTCAATTCCTGCTCTAATGGCGCTGGCCGGAACTCGTCCAGGAAAAAGGCTCTGGATAAATATTCGGCTCAGTCGGTCATTAAGGACTTAAAACAAAATGACGTCACGCTGGGAAAAGTTAACATCGATGACATTGCCGAAGAATGTCCTTGGGCATACAATGACATTGATGCTGTAATGGCGCAGGAATCAGATTTAGTGAAGCCTGTCAAAAGGTTAAAAACCATCGGAGTAATTAAGGGATAAAAAAAATAAGAGGTTTTTAGAGCATTTGAGAGGCAGCCCCGGCAGCCTCTAGTGCCTATTTTGATCGTTTTGACCTGACTTGTATTTTTTGCAGAGCAAGGGCAATTCCCATCATTAATAAAATTCCAATCATAATTCTTTAACACGATGTCCCCTCCTGATATTATAAACATCTTATCTAGTATTCTCTGGTACATTCATTTAGTGATACTCGAAAACCTTCGAGGAGTGACTGCTACTCACATTCGTTTTCATCCTCTGATGGTGCCGCTTGCGGCATGGATGTCTAATTAACATTCAATAGAGAAAGGCAGGAGATTTTTAGATGGCGCGTTTACTCGAACCTATCAAGATCATGAACATGCATTTGACCAACCGATTAGTCATGCCGCCGATGGCCACTGCCAAAGCTATGCCAGACGGACGGGTCAGCCCAGAAATTCTGGCACATTATAAAGAGAAGTCTGCCGGCGGTTACATTGGGATGATCATTATCGAACACAGTTATGTCAGTTTTGAGGGTAAAGCCAATGAACGCCAGTTGAGTGTAGCAGATGATTCGGTAATCGATGGGCTCAGGGAACTTGCCGACATCATACATAACCAAGGGTCGAGAACGGTTGTAGAGATTAATCATGCCGGTAGCGCGGCCAGCAGTGACATTATCGGCACAACACCGGTGGCGCCCTCGGCTATTAATAATCCCCGCAAGAGTTCAGCCCCGCGGGAGCTGGCCAAAGAGGAAATTACAGGATTAGTGCAGGCTTTTGCAGCAGCCGCAAGCCGGGTTAAGACAGCCGGCTTTGACGGAGTAGAAATCCATTCTGCCCATGGCTTTCTTCTAAATCAGTTCTTTTCGCCCTTGACGAACCAGCGCAGTGACGAATATGGTGGTGAATTAAACAAGCGCATCAAAATACACCTGGAGGTCATAAAGGCTGTCAGAGAGGCCGTGGGGCCGGACTATCCTGTCTTGCTCCGTCTGGGTGCTTCTGATTACTGTGCCGGCGGCAGCACAATCGAGGACAGTATAGTTGCGGCGCAGGCCTTTGTCATTACAGGAATAGATGTCTTGGACGTGTCCGGCGGTTTTTGCGGGTTCGCTATTCCCGGCGCAAGCCCACAAGGATATTTCGCGCCTCTAACGGAAGCTTTGAAACAGGTAATTAACATCCCAGTCATTTTGACTGGTGGCATAACAGACGCTGACGTCGCTGAAAAATTGTTGCAGGAAAACAAAGCTGATTTAATTGGGGTAGGCCGGGCAGTACTGGCTGATTCGCTCTGGGCTAAAAAGGCTGTGGAGACCTTGAGGAGCAGGAGACCTGCCTGACATTGATCAGCCGCTCGGGATCATGCGTCATGAACCGTTTGTCCGCTGCGTGTCAAAGTGTCTCAAATATTGCTTCTTGAACAATGTCACCTGCTGGAAAGAACGAGAGATCCGGGGCATCGAGGAGGTGAGGCCTAAAGATGAAGATCAGGTAACGCTGCAAGACCAAACAATTGGATGATCAAGAATTCATATTTCCGGGAAAAGGAGGGATACCATGAAAACCTCGGGTTTTGATCTTCTGCTGGAGATTAAGGATGACCTTATCGATCGGGCCCTTGCCATTGCTTTCTATACCTCGACTGTGCCGATGAAGGTGGAAGGCAGGGTGGCAGTTTCAGAGAAACTACCACCGGAGATGAAAAGCCTGGGCGACATTGATTTCGAGCTGCGCTTGAAAGAGCCGCCAACCGTCGATGTCATCCAGAATGGAGCTATCCGCTTAATCTTCAGCATCGAATTTGTTGTCAAGGTGCTGATAGATCTGCGCTACACGTTCGATGTGATCGGAGCGGTAGCGGTAATCCCTCAGCTTGATACGCAAACCAACAAGCTAATTATCGACCTCAGCCAGGGTCAGGTCGACGAGGTGATCTTCCAGCACCGCGACCGCATCCCGGTCAAGACCATGAAGGCCCTCAACGAAGTGATCAAAGACGCCCTCAAGGCGCACCTGCTGGATAAGATGGAGCAGGTAGACCTGACTCCTTTCATGAAACCCTTGGAGCTGCTGCCCAACCCACTGGAAGGGATCGACGCCGCGGTGGTGTGGGATAACGGGAAGGCGTATTTCTTCAAAGGCATGAAATACTTTCGTTATGACATAGCCACCGGTAAGATCGATCCTGGCTTTCCCTGCCGGATCGTGCCTGACTGGCCTGGGCTTTGGGATGAAGGCGTGGATGCTGCCATGGCTTGGAACGGCAAAGCCTACTTCTTCCATGGAAGTCAATATGTCCGCTATGATATTGCCACCCGCCAGTTGGACCCGGGTTACCCCAGGGAGATTACTGATGGCTGGAAAGGGGTCTGGGGGGACGGGATCGATGCCGCCGTGACACTTGATAACATCAAGGCTATCTTCTTCAAAGGAAGTGAGCATATCAGCTACGATCTCGCCTCCGACAAAGTTGACGGCCCTCCAGTTAGCAATATAATTCACCCCTGGCTCTGGCCTAGCGGCATCGATGCGGTTGTGGCCTGGAACAACGGCAAGGCCTATTTCTTCAAGGGGGCTGAATATATCAGCCTGAATATAGCCACCTTGCTTCCCGACGATCAGAATCCGCTCAAGATCGCCGAATCCTGGCCAGTTTTATGGATGGGCGGGCTGCCCATGCCGGTGACGCCGGGTGGGTTAATAACCCTCGATGAGCGCGTCATCGCCGCTGGTCTCAACATCTTTCACAACCCGCCAGGGAACATCCCGCCTGTACAGAACTACACCGACGCCTTCGACATCTGGCTGGGCCTCTCCGAACATGCCATGCACCAGGTGTTTGATGACATCTGGCTCAATGCCGCCTACCACCGGAAGCGTCTGGAATGGCAGAAAACATACTCGCCGGACGGGAGCACCTGGGATACCATCAAGAATCTGATCAATGGCTTCGATGACATCCTGGCCGCGGCTGTATCCGCCGCTCTCGGCCTGGTTGTATCCGCCGACATCAATATTGACAACGTGACCGCCACCTGCTCGGCTACAGTATCCGTCGCCAAGCCTGGTTTCGACCTGCTTCCGGGGAGCGCTTTCGAGGTGAGCAATCTGCGTTTCGATGTCGGGGTGTATCTTTCGGTCGATGTCGATTGGGAGGTTGATTTGTCTGTATTCGGCTTCCCTGTGGGTACTTTGAAAAGGGGAACATCGAATGTCATGCGGGAAACCCTGTATTTATATCCGACAATCACCGATGTGCAGACAAAATTGATCTGCGACTTGAACAACGGCTTTTACGGGCAGGTCACCGACCTCAAGGTGGACCTGCACTTTAGCCCCGGCACCTTTCTCGACATGATTAGCCAATTCTTCTCCGGACTGCTCAATGATCTTATCGGTTTGATACTACAAGCGATCCCGCCCATCTATCTTTTTCCGGCAGTGATCTCCGATAAGGTGGAAATCCCGCGGGAAAGGCTGCACCTCCAGGACGGGATCATCACCATCGATGCCTGGAATAATCTGTTTGTCAAAGAGTTGACCTTCGATATCGAACCCGGTCCGGTGACCACGGATGACCACGAACTCACTGCCGAGGCAAATATCAGGGTGGCCGAAATGCCTCGCACTGCCAAGCCCCTGCCGTTGTTCGTGGCCAACCTGGACCCTAAAAGCCTCAAAGTACACCGCCTGAACTGCGAGTGGGTAGATAAAATCGACCAGGTCTACAGGCAGGGCTATTACGTGTTGATCGACGCCATTCATGACGGGTTCACAGGATGTAAATATTGTCTGCCCGAGTACCACCGGGCATCGCCTGAATAAAGATAAAAAGAGGATCATGGGAACGCGGCGCTTAAGAACGTTCGCCGCGTTCCCATTCCCGACGTGCTCGCCGAGGAACTTCGTAAGGAGAAGAGGAGACGGATCGCAAATCGCAAGCTCTACGGTGAGCGGTACCAGGACCACGTTCTGGTCTGCGGCGAACCAGACGGCTCCCCTCAGACCCGCTGGAGCGTTGCCCGGTGTTCGCCGCCACGGATGCCAGCGAGGCACGCCTGGATGAGGGGGCAGCCGCGTGTTAGTCCGTTGCGGGGCAGGGGTGGCCATCTTCGCCCTTACGCTCCGCCACACATGCGCAAGCAGAATGGCCGAGAACGATGCCCCTGCCGTCTTGATACAATGTCAGCTGCCAAAGGTTCGGCAGTTGTTTAAAGCCAACTGCACGGCTATAACTAACTACAACATATTGCACGGGAGTGGTTGGGGTGGCACAAGATCCAGCGTCGGTTTTACTGCAGGACCTGGAGGACGAAGTAGCCTATATCTTAACTTTACAGAAAACAAACGGCGCTTTTGTCGATGGCCCGGGTTCCAACATGATCAATCCGTATAGAAACAATGCTGCGGCCATGTCCCTCTTGCAAGGAACGAAACCCGAACTGGCCGCCGTTGCAGGCTATCTCGGCTGGTACTTCGGACATATCAACGAGGGAAGCGGATATAGTTCGCTGGACCTTGCTGGGAGCATTTACGATTACATTGATGACGGATTGCCATCAGATAAGAGCGCACACAACTATGATTCGGCTGACTCTTATGCGGCAACCTTTCTCAGTCTGTGCCTGCAATATGCTAAAAAGGGTGGAGACGCTGAAATCTTGGATCAAAACCGTCAGTCTCTTAAATCAGTGGTCAGTGCCATGGAAGGGCTGCTCGACCAGTGGTTGACCTGGGATAAACCGTACTTTTGGAAAGTCAAGTATCTGATGGACAATTGCGAAGTGCATAAAGGCTTCAAGGATGCAGCTGTCTTGTTCAGAACATATCTGAACGATACAGCTGCCGCAGATAAGTATGATCTTGAGGCGAGGATGATACGAGATGCCATCCAGGGCCAATTGCGGAAGCCTGACAACAGCCAGTATTATTGGGTAAAGGGGTGGCTCCGCTGGCCGAGAGCAGTTAACTGGAAGATCTGGTATCCGGATAGCGTGTCGCAGATCTACCCGATCTTATTTCAGGTCATATATCCTTATGACCCGATCGCTATCCGCCTTTTTGAGAACTTGCACGAACAGCATCGGGGTTGGAGTGACTTCAATTATGCGGCGGCGCATAGTGAAAAGTTCAAGGCCGGTTCAAACGCCTCCGTGTACCCCTGGTGTCTTGTGGGTTACGTTTCTGCCTTGATGGACCAGGTTTATCAAGATGATGAGCGGGCGAGGGAAAATAATATAAGAAGAACAAGGGACTTTTATACTAACGTTAAAACCAAGATTATTGAGAGAAGCCATGAATATTTCAGGGTCAATAATACCGCAGTTTGCTGGACGATCGAAGAATCGGCCTGGTACGTCTGTATGCTGTCTCAGATTATGCAGAATGGTTGGACCGACACAGTTGCTTGGTCTGCATGATCGGGGCCGTCTTCAGCCTCTCGGTCTCTGACGGGTATCACGCCGAGAACCCGGCCGCCAGGGTGCGTCAATGCCGTCGTTGCGATGGAGGCGGCTATCTTGACGTCAAGATCCTGCATGGAGAACCGGGAATATCGTGAGTATATTGCACAACTGGACGGCAGCCGGCACAATGCCCATGAAAGCCTGATAGCTACAGTGAAAGTGTTGAACCGTCTTTGCCGGTTATACCAAGTCGAACCGATATATACAGGTCCGGATGAACGTATCTCGATTGCGGAGTTTGCTATGCAGGTAGTAGGAGAAATGTGGCGGGGAAGAAGGTTATAATTCAGTTCAGAGGGGTGTATCGTGTGTTTGCAAAAGCCTAGAACAATGGGCAGCATCGCAAATAACGTACCTGGTGCTGCACTGGAAGAAGGCTTCGCCTACTTGAAGATCATCGTACTTATTGGGTTCGTCTGAGTAATTGATGGTGTTTATAAGTGCAATAAACTTTTCCTTCATGTCTTCACCTCATCAGGTCGGGATCTGAAAGGCCGGTGAAATAACCGGCCTTTGAATGTCCGCCGGGAATTTCCCCCTTTCGCTGATTCCGAAGTGATCAAGGAAGCCCTTGGCGAGCACTTTAGTCTTTTTCATGCTTATGCCACTATCTTCTGTTTTCTTAATTCTGATGGTTCCGCTTAGAGCGAAGTCTCAAGGGGCTAAGATATGGCTTAATCAGTCCAATGGTGTTTTCAACTAGCAGCCTGTGTGGGAAACATAGAAAACCTTGATAAGATATCATAAATATTTGCATATAAGGCAGGATATTCTTGTAATCCGTCGAATTCATTAAGTATGATGAAAAAGTT
>JBEKKU010000109.1:0-7986 GCA_050010575.1 Thermacetogeniaceae bacterium
TGTGATCATCGGCGAGTCGCTCTGGAACAAGGAGTTCGTCGCCAACCGCACGGAGGGTTTTGATGAGATGAGGGCGCTGGTCTCCAAGTATACGCACGAATATGTGGAGGGCATCACCAATATTCCGGCAGAGAAGATCAGGATGATCGCCCGGGCTTATGCCAAGGCGGAAAAGGCGACCATCCTCTACACCATGGGCATCACCCAGCATACCGTGGGCACGCACAACGGCTTCTCGGTGGCCAACCTGGCCCTGATCTGCGGTCAGATCGGCCGCCCGTCCACCAGAGTTAACCCGCTCCGGGGTCAGAACAACGTGCAGGGCGCCTGCGATATGGGTGCCCTTCCCAACGTCCTGACCGCTTATCAGAGCGTGACCGATCCTGCTGCCCGGGATAAGTTCGGCAAGGCCTGGAACTGCACTGTCGCCGAACGGCCCGGTCTGACGATCGGTGAGATGCTGAGCGCCGCGGCGCAGGGCGATCTCAAGGCAATGTATATCATGGGAGAAAACCCCATACTGAGCGACCCCGATGCCAATCATGTGGCCGAGGCCCTGAAGAACCTGGAGATCCTGGTGGTGCAGGATACCCCGCGCTGTTGGCGGATGTGGTGCTGCCGGCGGCCTCTTTCGCTGAAAAGGAGGGCACCTTCACCAGCACCGAACGCAACGTGCAACTGATTCGCAAGGCTGTGGAGCCGCCGGGACAGGTCCTGCCGGACTGGGAGATCATCTGCTGTGTGGCCACGGCGATCGGATACCCGCTGAGTTATGGCTCGGCCTCTGCCGTCTTCGACGAGATGGCTGGCGTGACGCCTTCCTATGCCGGCATTTCACATGCCCGTATTGAGAAGAAGGGCCTGCACTGGCCGTGCCCCAACTCCGAACACCCTGGCACCCCGATTCTGCACACAGAGAAGTTCACCCGCGGCCTGGGCAGGTTCAGCGCAGTGGAGCACGTCGATCCGAACGAACTGCCGGATGCCGAGTACCCACTGCTCCTGGACACGGGACGGCGTCTGTACCATTACCACACTGGCACCATGTCGCGCAAGGGTATGATCAACGAGTTCATGCCGGCAGGCTACCTGGAGATCAACTGCGCGGACGCGGAACATCTAGGCATCGGTGGCGGAGAAAGGGTGCGGGTGAGGTCGCGCCGCGGCGCCATCAAGATCGCCGCCAGGGTTACCGAGGTTGTCCCGCCGGGCGTGGTCTTTGCATCCTTCCACTTTGCCGAGAGCCCGGTGAATAGGCTGTTCAACCCGAAGTTTGACCCGATCGCCAAGATCCCGGAGCTGAAGATCTGTGCCGTGAAGGTGGAGAAGATCGCTTAAAACGCATTGAAAACCTGATTTATTGAATATACATTCATCCTTTTCAGTCTAGTGGGGCTGGCCTAAAGATAAAGGGCCAGCCCCACTAACAATTACATTCAGAGAAAGACGGTTCAGGCAGCATTGGCTACAGGATCACCTTGGTGATAATGTCCTGCAGGGTGGAGTTAAATTCCTCATCGGACAATTCCCAATACTCACTTAGGAATAGTTCAAGAGATGTCTTCTAGCCATCCTCTTTGGTGACCGCAGATTTTGCACTTCCCGGGCGAACAGCTCCTTATCAAGCAACCCGGAGATGCAAATAATATTTACAAATACCATTAAAATTATTAACAAATAGCAGGAGTATTTTAACACCATAGAGAACTTAGGCTAGAATAGGATTTATAGGATTTAATTTATGAAACTGGTTATGCATTCTCAATGAAGGCCATAAAGATAATTATTGTTATAACTCCATAACTCCGAGTCGGATGGTCTAAAGCAATGCTATGACATCAGGCCGTAGGGTATGTAAGGAAACTTGCATGCCTCCCAGTGCGGAAAGGAGTGCAGCATTTACTCTGGCAATATAGTCAGGGTGCTGTACTTGTTGACGCTCCGGGAGGTATTTTTTATTATCTGGTATTTTACCTCGCTGGACACACTATGCGGCCAATTTCACGTCATGGGGGAACGATCGGTTATAGAAATCTGGATGTGACTTCTAAAGAGAGGTGACTGGATGGTAAAACAGTATGTCGAACAGATAAGGTAGGGAGGGTGTCATTGGTGTACGGTATGGAATAACGGAGATTGATCATTTTCTTACGACTTTCTGCTAAGAAAATGAGAATGCGCAATAAGGGAGAGCGGAAAGAAAGAGAACTGGCAGTATGGCCCTTATAGAAATCTATGGCAGGCTCTGAAAGTAGGCTTCAGGCTAAGGGCCCCGTACCACGCCCAACTACACTGAACGGGAACCGGCTGGAACATATACCTGTACGAAAGGAGTGACGGATTAGGTGAATATAACCAGACGCGATTTCTTCAAAATTACTGGCGCCGCAGTGGTTGCCTTACCGGCTCTTGGTTTTGACCTCACGCCTGCAATGGCGCAAGTAGGAGAGTACCGGATTAAGAATATCAAGCCGGTTCCTTCAATTTGTCCCTACTGCGGGTGCGGTTGCGGCATATTGGTATATGCCAGCGAGGGCAAGGTAATTGCCACCGAGGGGGATCCGGATCACCCGATCAATCAAGGCTCAACCTGCGCCAAAGGATCGTCGGTTTACCAGATTTACGACAATCCCCGGCGGGTAAAGAAGCCGCTCTATCGGGCGCCTTACAGCGATCACTGGGAAGAAAAAGAGTGGGACTGGGTTTTGGACAGAATTGTTGCCAAGATCAAGGCGACCAGGGATGCCAACTTCATTGCCACTGAGAAGATTAAGGTAAAAGATGCGACAACTGGCGTCGAATCCGAAGTGGAAGCGACGGTCAACCGGTGTGAGGCGATTGCCACATTGGGTGGGGCTGCCCTGGACAATGAGGAATGTTATCTTTATTCTAAAATGGCACGCAGTCTCGGGCTTTGCTATGTCGAGCACTGCGCCCGTCTCTGACACGGCTCCTCGGTCACCGGTCTGGGACCGTCATTTGGTAGAGGAGCAATGACCAACCACTGGGTGGATCTGAAAAATACTGATTGCGCCTTGATCATCGGCAGCAACTGCGCAGAGAACCACCCCATGGCTTTCAAGTGGCTGACTGTAGCAAGAGAGAAGCGAGGAGCCAAGATCATCCACGTGGACCCGCGCTTCTGTCGTACTTCGGCGCGTTCGGACATCTATGCGCCCATGAGATCGGGCACCGATATCGCCTTTATCGGTGGAATGATCAACTACATCATTCAGAACAACCTGTATTTCCATGATTATGTAGCCAACTATACGAATGCGGCGATGATCGTCGACGACGGCTTCAGCTTCGATGATGGCATCTTCAGCGGTTATGATCCTAAGAAACGCAGTTACGACCAGAAGACCTGGGTCTACAAGACAGATGCCGACAAGAAGCCGCTCCGGGACCTGACCCTGCAGGACCCACGCTGTATCTTCCAGCTGTTGAAGAAGCATTATGAGCGTTATGACATCGATACCGTCTCTAAGGTGACGGGCACGCCCAAGGATGTCTTTTTAACTATTGCCGCAACCTATGCAGCCACGGCGGCCCCGGACAAAGCCGGGACCATCTGCTACGCCATGGGCACCTGCCAGCACACCGTAGCTTCGCAGAACGTGAGAATCTATGCCATGCTGCAGCTGTTGCTGGGCAACATCGGCATCCCCGGCGGCGGTGTCAACGCCATGCGCGGTGAATCCAACGTACAGGGCGCCTGCGATATGGGGCTGCTCGAACACTTGCTTACCGCCTACATGAATGCTCCCACCAACAACATCGCCTACAAAGACCTGGCCGGTTACAACAAGAAAGAGACCCCTGCCTGGGGCTGGAAACTAAACACGCCGAAGTGGATCGCCAGCATGCTGAAGGCCTGGTATGGCAATGCCGCCACCAAGGCGAACGACTTCTGTTACCAATACTTGCCCAGGAAGGATGAGAACCGCAACTTTACCCACATCGGGCTGTTCGAAGCGATGTACAGCGGAAGCGTGAAGGGACTGCTGTGCTTTGGCTCCAACCCGGTAGTGAGCGGCCCTGACTCCAACAAGGAGACCAAGGCGCTCGAAAACCTGGACTGGATGGTTGCCGCCGACCTCTGGGAGACAGAAACATCAGCCTTCTGGAAGAGCGAGGCGGGGGTCGATCCCAACGCCATCAAAACCGAGGTCTTCTTTCTGCCGGCCGCTGCCTCCTTTGAAAAGCAGGGAACGATCTCCAACAGTGGGCGCTGGGTGCAGTTCCGCTGGAAGGCAGTCAACCCGGTAGGAGAGGCCCGCAGCGATCTGGAGATCTTCTATGAGTTGGGCAACTTGATCAAGAAGTCCTATGCCAGCAGTACGAAGCAGATCGACAGGCCGATCCAGGACATGACCTGGAACTACGGACCGGATGAAGCCAAGGTGCTCGACGACGTCCAACAGGAGATCAACGGCTTCAACCTGGTTACCGGCAAGCGTCTAGCCAAGTTTGCCGACCTCAAGGACGATGGCTCCACCTCATCCGGCGTCTGGATCTATTGCGGTATGTACCCTGCTGAAATGAATAAAACACAACGGCGCAACAGCAAGGATACCTCGGGCATCGGGCAGTATCCGGGCTGGGCCTGGGCCTGGCCGGTAGACCGGCGCATTATCTACAACCGCTGCTCGGCAGACTTAGAAGGCAAGCCGTGGTCCGAGGCGAAGAAGGTTATCTGGTTTGATCCGGCCAAAGCGGATCCGACCAAGAATTTTCCAAAAGGGCAGTGGACCGGTCTTGATGTGCCAGATTTCTTGGGCACGGTGGCGCCATCGGATCCCGATGGAGGCAAACCGTTCATTATGTCGGGTGATGGCTATGGCGGTCTGTTCGCCAAGATGAAGGACGGCCCATTCCCCGAACACTATGAGCCCTGGGAGACCCCAACCCAGAACCTGTTCTCTTCTGTACAGCTGGATCCAGCAGTCAGGATCTTCAACAAAACTGACAAAGAGAAGGAAATGAACACCAAAGGCACACCCGATCAGTTTCCGATCGTCGGTACCTCCTACCGGGTTGTTGAGCACTGGCAGGCAGGGGCGATGACCAGAAACCTGCCCTGGCTGGCCGAACTGATGCCGAACTCTTTCGTGGAGATCAGCGAGGAGCTGGCCAAGGTGAAGGGCATTAACAACGGGGACACGGTTACGGTGGTCTCGGCCAGGGGCAAAGCGACGGCAGTGGCCTGCGTGACCAAGCGGTTCAAACCATTCAACATCAACGGCAAAATAGTGCACGAGATCGGCATTCTCTGGCATTACGGTTTCCGCGGCATAGCCGTAGGCGATTCAGCCAACCGCCTGACACCCCATATCGGCGATGCCAACTCGACTACGCCGGAATATAAGGCCTGGCTGTGCGATGTCCACAAGGGGGTGAGATAGATGGCAAATAAGGGCTACCTTGTCGATACCACCAAGTGCATCGGCTGTCGCGGTTGCGTCGTTGCCTGCAAGAACTGGAATCAGTTGTCCGCCGAGCCATCAAAGTTTACAGGCTCATACCAGACCATAAAAGACTTTTCAGGAAACACCTTTACCTATATCGGATTCAACGAGTATGAGGAAAACGGGCAGATGAAGTGGTTCTTCACCAAGCGGCAGTGCATGCACTGCCTCGACCCGGCCTGCGCCAAGATCTGCCCGCAGAAGGCCCTGAGCAAGACTGACACCGGCGCCGTGGTGCGCGACATGAGCAAATGCGTCGGTTGCCAGTACTGTGCCGCTGCCTGTCCGTTCCACGTGCCGAGGTACAATGCGAAGATTGTCAAAGAAACCAAATGTTCATTATGTTCCGAGCGGGTTGCCGAAGGGGCGTTGCCGGCCTGCGTCAAGGCCTGCATTACCGGGGCCCTGAAGTTCGACGACAGGGATAAACTGCTAGCTTTGGCCAAAGAGCGGGTCAGCTCACTAAAAGCTACCAACCCGCAGGCTACAGTATACGGGGAAGCGGAGGCTGGAGGTACCAACGTCCTCTATGTGCTGGCGGATCTTCCAAGCAAGTATGGTTTGCCCGGCAATCCTCAGACTTCCGCCGTCACTCAGGCTTGGAAGAATTACGTCAAACCTTACGCCCCCTGGCTGATTGCCCTGACGGCGGCGGGTTCACTGTTCAGCTTCTTCTCAACCCGGGTGCTGAAAGTTGGCCAGGCAGCGCAGACGGTCCACGAGGAGGAAAAATTACATGGCTGATAGCGAAGCGAGAGTTGAAAAAACCACTCCCGAGGCACGGTTTGTCCATTGGTCGCATACCATCACCTGGTTCATTATGCTGCTCTCCGGGATGGTTCTGTACAGCCCCTGGTGGCACTGGCTGACTCCGGTCTTCGGAGGAGCCCCTCATGCCGATCTGGTACACAAGTTCTTTGCCGTGATCTTCATTGCCGTTCCCCTCATCGGCCTGATCGTGAAGCCGCGCAGTTTCGTCGATTGGATGAAGACAGCGGTGAAATGGGGCAAGGACGAGATCGTCTTTATGATGAAGTTCCCGCTGGACTTCATCGGTTTTAAGGTTGATATGCCGCCCCAGGATGGGATCAATGCCGGTCAGAAGATCAACTCCTTACTGTTTCCGATCGTCGGCCTGGGGCTGGTGCTGAGCGGCATCGTCATGTGGTTTACCTGGCGCTTCCCACCATCGTGGATACCGATCGCCTACATCGTTCATGATGCCTGCTGGATTATCGGTACGGCGCAGGTCTGCTTCCACGCCTATCTCGGGTCGTTGCACCCCGGTTCCGGAGAGTCGTTCTGGGCGATGTTCGGCGATGGCAAGGTAAAGGCCAGTTGGGCAAAGCACCACCATGCAAAATGGTATAAAAGGGTGTATGGGGATTAGCCTTTACCCGGGCTCTGTTTTAATAACGATTAGCCTTCACACCAATCGGGGGTTCTTTAGCGGCCCCCCTTTTTTTATTTTACAATGGACTCCAAACAAGATATCGTGTTAAGTGATACGAATGCCACGTTTCCAATGAGCGTGGCACCAATAAAAATGGTGACAGAAGGAGGTTCAACACATGACGGAAATCAATAGCATTGTTGAAGAGGCTGCAGCGATGTTCACAGAATTGATAGCACTGCAAAAAAGTTATAATGACAGATTAATAGCAATGCCGCAGCCGGACTTCAATAATGAAGAGATTGCCCGGGTCCTCGGTGGCGGGGAGACTATTATAAGCCGCTATGGTCTTCAGCCGGACGCCGATTTATACCAGGAATTGCAGCAGGACATTATCGGGTTGATAGCAAAACACCGAACCGGGAAAGAGATGCAGGTTGAAAAGATCGGAGTTTACATAAAAGCACACCCTGATTTGTATAAGGAAATATTAGATAAGCGTACCCTGGCGATGCCGGATGGGCTATCATTAGAAGAAAAGGAACTGCTGGATTTCATCATAGCTCAGACACTGCGTCCCTGGTTTCAGGTGTTTGCTGCCTGGTGCAGCCAGTTTGTAGATCAGGAGCAATGGTTGCGCGCCTACTGCCCGGTGTGCGGCGAGAAAGCTACCATATCCTATTTGCGCGGCGAGGACGGCAAGCGTATGCTGGTGTGCCCCCTGTGCGGAACTGAATGGCAGCATAAATATCTTGCCTGCAGTTGGTGTGGCCATGAGGATCACCATGACCTGAGCTTTTTTGAGGTTGCGGAGATACCCGGCTATGAGGTATATCTCTGTGAAAAGTGTCATGGCTATCTGAAGACCCTCAACGAGAAAAAGAGAACCGGGCACCGAGACTGGCTGCTCGAGGATGTCAACACCCTTATACTGGACATGTTGGCATTGCAACGGGGTTATAACAACTCTGGACAAAAAACTTACATGTAAACACGTGCTTGCCGAAGGCTGGGAGTCATATCTTAAATTCGCGTGTAGATGTGAATTAACAATAGGGGGGTGATGAGAGTGTGCCAGATGGGAGATCATGGTCATGACCATGGTGCGACGCATGAAGGCTG
>JBEKKU010000110.1:0-7878 GCA_050010575.1 Thermacetogeniaceae bacterium
GGATCCCGTTCCAGTATGGCCTGCACGTCCTGTTGCAGTCTGGAGATGACGCCCATGTCCCACTTCACCCTCCTTTTTAGGTTGGCGCGCTGTTCGCCTCACCCGGTAGCCGGAAGCTTCAGCCTGCCTTTATAGTCCCAATTCCCATGAATAATTATTGAAATAAAAAAACCTCTCGCCTTCAGAGGCGAAAGGATTACTTCCGCGGTCCCACTCCGCTTGGGCTGTATCAGCCCCTGCTCGACGTGTTTAACGGTTGCCGCCGTTGGCGCCTACTATTGTTTCAGCGCCATAGCTCCCGGGCGCACTTTCGATGTCCCTTGACCGAAACCGCTTCCAGTCGCTGACGGTTCCTCCCTGGAGGGAGCAGACATCTACTCTTCCCGTTCGTCGCCTTTGCCTGTTTGATGATGTGCACTAATTATACTGAATATGACAAGCTAGCGTCAATAAGAATAGCGCTCAAGTCGGATTTAGATCAGGATCTATCCTTTTTAAGAACGTCACTTTGAGAACGTCGCGGTCACGGTGCCGCTCTTCCGGCCGACAACGGTGACGGTAGGCAGGCCTGGAGTCCCAATCCGTTCAAAAAATGATCGACGAGAGAGTTCACAAAACCTCTCTTTCAAGAGCCTGGCGAATAAGCCTTTGATAAGGAATTCCCTCGCGCTTTGCTTTGTTCTGTATAGCGTTAAAAAGATCCTCTGGCAAGCGAAGGCTTATAGCCTTATCTTTGGGCTTTAACTCGAACTTGACCATGCGCGCCCCGGATAGGTCATATTGGCTGAGATCAGCCTTTGCAACAAAGTTTTCAGCTTCTTCGTCGGTCTTAAAGGCCGGGATTTTCTTCTTCATATGCGGTAACCTCCTTCTTGTGCATATAGCGGGCACTTATTGGGCGTATAAAGGTATCTTCCCCATGCTTGCGCAGGGTAAAGACCACGAACACGGATCGCCCGTCCTCCGCTTTCCCTATAGCCCGGAAGCGTTGCTCCTCTTGGGAATGTATTTCATCCGGCAAAATAGCCACGGGGTTCTGGAAAAGCGATTCTATCGCTTCAATTGAAACGCCGTGTTGCTGGCACTTTGCGCGGTTGTTCTTATCCCATTGCAAACCTGAAACCTGAATGCTTTCCATAAACATATTATATACAAATGTATATACAGATTGCAAGGATTTAGCAATGTCCATATGCTGCCGCTCTTCCCCCGGCTGGCGATGGTGGTAAAAATGGAATGTTGACCTCACAGAGCAGCCAGCTATCAAGCGCCGTAGGAAGGTTGCTGGAAAGTAAATATCCTATAACTGTCGGGAAACAAGGTAAAGGACAAGGCCTCTAGCGCTGGAAGCCTTTATTTATCTCATATTCTCGGAGTCAGATCGGGGTATGATCCCAGCACCTTGAGAAACAGTGTCCGGAAGCCGACTCCCGCCAGGGCTTCCTGCACCTGGGGCGAGCTGACGGACCCGATAAAATCGACGAAGAACAGGTAGTCGCCCAGTTTCTTCTTGGCCGGCCGGGACTCGATGCGGGTCAGGTTGAGGCTGCGGCGGGCAAACTCTCCCAGAATGTGGTATAGCGCCCCCGGCCGGTCCTTGATACTGAAGACGACGGACGTTTTGTTACCGGCTTCGTTGTTGATGAGCGGCTCCCGGCCGACAATCCAGAAGCGGGTAGAGTTGTCCGGGCAGTCGTTGGCCTCGGGCTCGAGCACCGCCAAGCCGTAATTGCCGGCCGCGTCCATGGGGCCGAGCGCCGCCCAGGGACTGTTGCTGTCCGCTACCTGAGCTGCTGCAGCAGCCGTGCTGGGGCACTCGATCGGCAAGGCCTGGGAAAGCTTCTGCTGCAGCCAGCTGCGGCACTGCGCCAGCACCTGGGGATGGGACAGCACCCGCTCCACCTGGGCCACCCTCACCCCCGGCCGGGCCATCAGGCAGTGGGAGACCGGCAGCACCAGTTCACCCCGCACCGACAGATCGTAATGCAGGGCCAGCAGGTCCAGGATAATGCCCACTGCCCCCTCGCTGGAGTTTTCCACCGGCACTATTCCCTCATCCAGGGCACCCGAGGCCACCTGGTCGAGCACCTGCTCGAGAGAATCACAGGCCACGCTGGCCCCGGGCCGGCTGCCCAGGAACAGGCGCGCCGCCCGCTCTGAAAAGGTGCCCCGGGGACCCAGATACCCGATCCGGTATGCTGATTCACGCATCTCATCCACCTCCTCAAGCATGACGCCCGACCGCTGCCGCCACCGCCCGGATCTCCCTCATCAATACGGAGAACTCGGCGGGGGTCAGGGACTGGGGCCCGTCGCTCAGGGCCCTGGCAGGATCCGGATGCACCTCGATCAGCAGGCCGTCCGCACCGGCGGCCACCGCTGCCCGGGCCATGGGGCCCACCAGACTCCGGATCCCGGTGGCATGGCTGGGATCGACGATCACCGGCAGGTGGCTCAGTCCCTTCACCAGTGGGACGGCGCTGAGGTCCAGGGTGTTGCGGGTGGCATTCTCGAAGGTGCGAATGCCGCGCTCGCAGAGCACCACCTGGTCATTGCCCTCAGAGACGATATACTCGGCAGCCATCAGCCACTCGTCGACGGTAGCGGACAGGCCGCGCTTCAGGATGATCGGCTTGCCGGCCCGCCCCGCTAGCCGCAGTAGGCTGAAGTTCTGCATGTTCCGGGCGCCGATCTGCACCATGTCCACATACTCCAGGGCCAGATCGAGGCTGGCCTCGTCGATCACCTCGGTCACCGTGGGCAGCCCCGTCTCCGCCGAGACCTCGGCCAACAGCCTCAGGCCCTCGTTCTGCAGGCCCTGGAAGCTGTAGGGCGAGGTGCGGGGCTTGAAAGCGCCACCCCGCAACAGGCCGGCCCCGGCTTTTTTAACCTGCCAAGCCGCCTCCAGCAGTTGCTCCCGGCCCTCCACAGCACAGGGACCGGCGATCACCACCAGCTTCTGGCCACCGAAGACAGCTTCCTTGACCCGTACCTGGCTCCCCTCCTCCCGGGCCTCCAGGCTGACCAGTTTGTAGGGCTTCATGATCGGCACCACTTTTTCCACCCCCGGCAGGGCTTCCAATCCCAGGGCATCGGGGATCTCCCCGCCCTCTCCCACCGCGCCCATCACCAGGCGCTTCACGCCTTGGATAAAATGCACCTGAAAACCGGACTGCTCCAGGCGCTGCCGGACCGCCGCCACCTCATCATCTCTTGCCGATAGCTTCATCACCACTACCATCGCTCGCAACCTCCTGATTGAATGATTATAAAGGAAACTTACTTCAGATGGGGTTTTAACCCCATCTGAAGTTTAGTTGACTTATCCAGGGGCTTAGCGCCCCTTATCCCACCGCTTACAGAAGCAGGGGTATTAGGGGCGGTTAGCCATCGGATGAAATAAAAAAGCCCGCTGCTCTCCCCTGCAGGGACGAAAAGCAGCGAGCTTCCGCGGTACCACCCTGGTTGGCCGGACAACGGCCCACCTCGATTTAAGATATGGGAATCCTGGTTTTATCACCGGCCCGGGAATGTATCCGCTGGCGCAACAAAAAACTCTCGCCCTAAAGGGACGAGAGGCATTGTGCCTATCGCGTTACCACCCTGGTTAGCCCTTTCAGTCCCCTTTTAATCGGGTCAATGACCACGATAGGACTTTCCGGACTCACTCATGCCGGGTACGGGAACCTGATTCCGATACCCTCCCCGTGTAACGCCGGGAACTCACGGCCCTGCCTACTTGCCGCCAGCGGCGGTTTCAGCCGGCATCTCCGGAGCGAACTTCGGCCGTCCATATCCCGGGGGTGCTTGCAGTCGGTGGCACTCCCTCCCTGAGAGGTTGGGTTCGGCTTACTTTTCTCCTTCATGGACTTTCCATATTTGATTTTAATTCAGTATAAGCTTTAAACGTTCAAAATGCAACAGCCGGTTAAAGCTTGGATAAACGTTCCGATCGCAATTCTAGATCGGGCAGGCGGGTGAAGTCCGATTATCTGAGAGCCGGCTGCTTGCACATCATTCAGCCTCAGTCAGTTGACTGGGGACGGTTCTCTGGTTATGCTCATGTTTTCATCATCCGGACTGCAGCAGCCGCTGCATCATCCGGGCGTTGGTGATGGCCTGGCCCTTGTAGTGGTTGTTGAAGGTGATGAACAGGCGGTCCGCCCCCTGGGCGAGGTCGTGTATGCGGGGCGCCCATTCCTGCAACTCCGACGCCTGGTAGAGGTAGTCATAGCGCTCGAAGGCCTGCTCGTGCTGCCACCAGTGGCCGGCGTTGCGCCCGTGGAAGCGGACGTAGCCGAAGTTGGCGGTGAGTTCCGCCGAGCCTCCTACCAGACCCTTGAGCCGGGGCTCGTCCACAGCTACATAGGCCATCTTCTGGTCCCGCAAGAACTCCCACACCGGAGGCCGCTCCCAACCGGCATGCCGGAACTCGGCGGCCACTGGCAATCCCTGCAGCAGTTCACCCAACTTGGCCAGGTAGTCCCGGTTTTCGGCGCAGCACTTGAAGGAGTAGGGAAACTGCAGCAATACCGCCCCCAGCTTGCCCGCCGCCAACAGCGGCTCCAGCGAGAAACGGAACTTTCCCGCATCAACCGCCACCTCGCCGGTGCGCTCATGGGTCAGGGATTTATAGGCCTTCACGGTGAAGGTGAACTCCGGCGGGGTCTTCGCCGCCAGCCGGGCCATGGTCTGCTGGCTGAGGAGACAGTAGTAGGTGGAGTTGACCTCGGTGAAACGGAACTCCTTGGCGTAATACTCCAGCATGTCGCCGCGCTTCAACTGCAGCGGGTAGTAGGGACCACGCCAGTCGTCATAGGAATAGCCGGAAGTGCCCACCAGGATCTCCGCCGCCAAGGCTGCCACCCCCTCCTGAACGTGGACGCGGGGACGGTTCTCGCGTCCACCCGAAGTGGACGCGAGAACCGTCCCCGCGTCCACGTGTTTCGTTATGGTTGTTAGTTCGTCGCAGCGCCGGGGTTTCCTGCAGGGTTTGAACTGCGATGCATAGGTAACCCCGGTTTAGGGGAATAAGATTAAGTAGAGGACCAGCGGGATCGGGTCAGGTCATGAGCAGGGTCAGCCACTCCACCAGGTGGGCGGTGGGAATGAAGATCACCTGGGCCAGGATGGTGCCGAGCAGGCGGGTGAACATCAGCCAATAGGTCAGGGCGACTATATCCCGCTCATCCCGTAGTCCCTGCAGGGACTGATCGGTGATCACCGCAGTTACGGGATCGATCAAAAAGGTGGCCAACACCGCAGCGATCCCGTTAACGACGCCGGACAACATGCTGGCGGTGGAGCGGTAGGATGGCATCAGGGCCCCGGCGTAGAGGGCGGCCAGGACGCCATTCGTCCAGATGGAAACCACCACGATATGCACCAGGAACAGGCCGAGGGGCAGCGGCCTGCCCCGGAAGATCAGGTCGGCGACCACCCGCAGAACCGAGCGCAATATCGAGCGGCGCCTGGGCATCCACCCAAACGGGCGCCCACCGTAGCGGGCGCGGCGTGGCTGCCGAAGCCGCCGGGCAAAGATGGCGGTAAACTCCCGTGACAACCGGGCAAGCCGTGCCGGGGATAACAGGAGCAAAAACAGTTGCAGGAGGGATCCGGTCCGCTCGAAGACGAAGACCGCCCGGTTCATGAAGAAGATGAAAACAGGGGTGATCACCGCTGCAGCAACGGTGCCGACGGAAGACGCCAGAATGATCAGCCGGATGCCTCCCAACAGGTAAGCCATATGGGCCTGGTAGTATATCTGGCCGGAGTTGATCCCCTGCTCGACAATGGCGGATAGCAGGGGCGCCTGGATCATATTGGCCACCCCCGCCAGGAGGGCGATCAACTGGAAGAGGGAGAATGCCGTAATCAACCGCCGTGTTTTCACACCGGAGAGGCGGACGGCGTAAAAGAGGGTATCAGTCAGATGAATGATTGCGGTCAGCAGTATCACCAATTGGATCCGGTCCATGACGGCCTCCACATTTTAATCATCAGGCGTACCTTGGGCATGTCTCCTTTTTCTTATATGCTTGACCCACCTGTTATGAGAACCGGTGCCGCGCCCCACCGCGAGACATCCTGATCGACCGCTGCAATTCAATGTCTTCAATGTCAATGTAATGCAATTGTCATGAGCTGAAAAAGATGGTATAATTCAACGGGCATGGCACCCTGCGGGAGCGGCGGGGCGAATAGCGCGCCCGTACGCAAGCGAACAGCATACCGAACTATAGGAGAGTGGTATCAATTTGTTGTCTTTTAATGAACTGGGTTTAAGCGACCCGGTGCTGCAAGCGCTTAACCACATGGGCTTCGAAGAAACGACCCCGATCCAGGAGCAGGCAATTCCCATTGCCATGAAGGGCCAGGACCTGATCGGACAGGCCCTGACGGGGACCGGGAAGACAGCGGCCTTTGGCATCCCCATGGCAGAACGATTCAGCACCGACAGCGAACACGTTCAGGGGATCGTGATCACCCCCACCCGGGAACTGGCGGTGCAGGTGGCCGAAGAGTTGAACCGGATCGGCCAGTTCAAGCATATTGCCGCCCTGCCCATCTACGGCGGACAGGATATCGAGCGCCAGATCAAGGCCCTCCGCAAGCGGCCGCAGATTATCGTGGGCACGCCAGGCCGCCTGATGGACCACATGCGGCGGCGCACCATCCGCCTGCAGGAGATCGAGGTGGTGGTGCTGGACGAGGCCGACGAGATGCTGAATATGGGTTTTATCGAGGATATTGAAAAGATCTTGGAGGAAGTCCCCTCGGAACGGCAGACGATGCTGTTCTCGGCCACCATGCCGCGCCCGATCCAGGAGATCGCCCAGCGCTTCATGAAGGACCCGGTGCTGATCGGCATCAGCTCCAAGGAGTTGACGGTTCCCAGCACCGAGCAGTACTACATTGAAGTATACGAGAACAAGAAGTTTGACGTGTTGTGCCGCCTGATGGACATCCAGTCGCCGGAGCTAGCCATCGTCTTCGGCCGCACCAGGCGCCGGGTGAGCGAACTGGCGGAGGCCCTGGACAAAAGGGGTTATTCGGCCGAGGGGCTGCACGGAGACCTGTCCCAGTCGCAGCGGGACACGGTGATGCACCATTTCCGGGACAACAGCATCGACGTGCTGGTGGCGACGGACGTAGCGGCCCGCGGGCTGGATATCAGCGGAGTGACCCACGTCTACAACTTCGATATCCCCCAGGACCCGGAGGGCTACGTGCACCGGATCGGCCGAACGGGTCGCCTGGGCAAACCAGGCCAAGCCATCACCTTTGTCACACCCCGGGAGATCGACTACCTGAAAGTGATCGAGTCCGTCACCAGGCGCAAGATCGTGCGGAAACCGGTGCCCACCAGCACCGAGGCAGTCAGCGGCATGCAGCGCCTGGCCATGGAGAAGCTCCTGCAAGTAGCCGAATCGCCGGATATTGAACAGTACAGGGGATTCGCCCGGGAACTGCTGGAGGAGACCGATTCGGCAACCCTGTTGGCAGCCGCCCTGAAGATGCTCACCCGGGAGCATGACGACACCCCCGTCCAGTTGACGGAAGAGGCGCCGCACCGGATGAAGAAACCGAGAAGCGCTACATCATCCGCACACCGCGCGGCACCCCCCCAGAGGAAATTACCCGTCAAGGGCAGCAGGAGCAGCAGCAGCAGCAGCAAGGAAAGCGGGCACCGGAACCGGAGCCAGCAAAAGAGCGGCGGCTACAAGTCAACTTTTTAAAACTCGCCGCCACCTGTTACCAGGCAGTAAATTTAAAGCGGTAAAAGATCCGTGGTTTGATGGGGGCACAGTTTAAACTGTGCCTTTTTACATGCGGTGCTGTCGACCGGGGAAATGCGAACACCCCTGCCAGATCCCT
>JBEKKU010000111.1:0-7856 GCA_050010575.1 Thermacetogeniaceae bacterium
GCCTGTGGTGGCAGCGTTGGCCCCGGTGCCTGTGGTGGCAGCGTTGGCCCCGTAGCCTGTGGTGGCAGCGTTGGCCCTGGTGCCTGTGGTGGCAGCGTTGGCCCCGGTGCCTGTGGTGGCAGTCGTATCGGGAGAGGATTGCGTTTTCTCAAAGATAAATTTTATGCCGGCCTCGATCATACCCCGCAGGTTGATCTCAGCGCCAATCTTCAGCTCCGAGCAGCAAACCTTAGAATCGTTATCGTCTCTCTGCGCAGTTTTTCCGCCCCCCTCAACCTCGGCATATCGATTAACGCCCGGAGGGTAATAACTGAAAACGTCTAGGGCGTTCTCGCAAAAGTGCATCCCCGCTTCGCAGATACTGACTTTTCTCTCTTTATACTCGCCGCCAAGCTCGTATTGCCTATTGAGGCATTTAAGGTCTTTACCAAATCCTTTAAAGCCTTTCATCAGTTTCATCTCCCTTCCCCTATTAGGCTAAAACGGCGTATCAGAATATTTTCCTCTGCAACCTGATCACGAAGTCGGCAAAGAACTCCTGATCAGTTTTGAAGGACACCTCGCCGGTTGTATCAACAAAGTATTCAATTTGAGGATCAAGATGGTATTTATCCTCAATCTGCTGCCATACCCGATCCTTTACGTCTCTCATGTTTTTAAGGTGTACTTTGGCAGCGTATTCTATGGCTACAGCCTGCGCTACAATAAGGTTTTCTTCCGGTGTCAGTATCGCTATAACTCTCTCAGCCAATGTGATCTCTCCTTTCAAAATGGCGGCTGCATATCAACGAAACGCGGGCCGGCAAGTTTCTGCTGCACGAAGTTTATGATCTCTGCCGATGCTTCCTTGGTGAATACAACCAGCGTGTCCTTAGTCGGAGATTCAATGATCCTCACCGCTAAATGCCCCCAACTGTTGAAGCTGGCCTGACATTTTTCTCCGTTAATCTGGATGTGCTGTGAAGGCTCGCCTTCTTCACGGATGATGATCTCAACCATGTATCTCTCTCCCTTCAAATTTGCTGCAGGAGCGGCTCAGGATTCCCACAACCTGTATCCTCGTAGGCTACCTCATACCTGCCTGCTACCATCCCGCCACCGCCCCTGCAACTCTATGCGCTTTTCATTGCCTGTGCTATGTACTGATCCAGCCGTTGCGATAATCTGATTACCCGGTGATCACCCAGGCCCCGTTGCTCTGCCATTAAAATGAGGCGGCAGCGCAGTGTTTCGATGATCATGTGGAGTTTTAGACTCATGGCTCCTCCTTAAAACGGGCTGTCGTTCGCGGGATCCTCTTTTTTCTTCTCCGGGATCTCTTCAACCGTGACGCTTAAACGCTTTCCCCGCAGCATCGTCAGAGAGATCAGCGGAGCTATGTCCGTACCGGGTACATCGAACACCACACGCCCACCTACATTTTCATCCCCATCGATCTTGATCGCGCTGCTCAGGTTTGACGGTAATACTGCGAGAAACTTGATTGGCTCCATGTTATTTATCCTCCTGTTATTTGTTTTTTTCATCGCAAACGGCTTGGCACTCTTCAAGGGTCTTATAGATGTCATTAGAGGTATATTCGTGGCAGTCATTACTACCTTTAAGAGCAAACTTTAACCATTTTTTATTTTCTTGAAGTTCTACCTTTATGAAGTATATTTTGGATTGTTTAGGAGTGAAATGATAGGTATGTGTACTTTTATTGCCGTCACAGTACGGGCATCTAACAATTTTTTCTTCTTCGGCGATCTGAACATTAATCTTGCCTTTGCCTTTACATTTTTCGCAAGTATGCAATATAATCTCAGATTCTGCGAAATAGCCGGTATCGCCTATTACGAAACCACCAAATATCTCCCGCTTAACTTCAATCTCTTTATCTCGCAATGCTTTAGTGAGGGCTGCTTTATGATCGGTCTCAATCTTTCGCAGGTTTGATGAAAGTTCATGGTTTCTTTTTTGTAGTTGTGCGTTATCTGTCTTATAGTTCTCCAGGTCGATTGCCGCCTGCCCAAGCCGCTCTTTAACTTCGCCCTGGATCAATTCGTTTATTTTGATTTCAAACTCGCTCAGTTCGTATCTAGGTTCATCCCCTAAATCGTCCATGATTGCCCTCCCGTTTTCTGTGGTTTATTGGTCTATGTTGGCTGATTCTCTTCGTCTGACTATCTCACACGTTTCTTCCCATCATCCGCAGGATTGCGGTTCGCATCTCTTCCATGTCGATTCCTTCGCGCTCAGCTACTTTGCGGAGTAATTCATCCTGCGTTAATTCCCCTGATGCTACTTTGCCGTAATGCTCAAAAATATCTAGCTGTATGAGGTTGTAGCGGTGGTCCGGGCCCCCCACTGAAACCGGGTAGATGTGGTGCGGTTCTCCATAAGCGGGGAGCTCTGAGATCTCGCTGTATTCTTTCCTACAGGCTGCAACGGCTTTCTTATCAACCAGTCGCTTGGGCTTTAGGACAATCATGCTATCCGGACCTTACTACCAGCCTCGCCCATATCTTCAACGTCGATCTGCTGCGGGAATCTGGCCTTCATACGCGGGTCGTGGCTGATGGCGATCACCCGCATATTCGGGTACCGCTGGCTCATCAGCTCCAGGGCGTCGCAGTAGGCCTCAATCCCATCCGAATCCAGGAAAGGCGGCTCGTCCACAAACATCATGCCCAACTGAATCCCGGCACGCCTGGCCTTCAGATCAGCCAGAGCGAAGGCGACAGAGAGGGCTGCCTTGACCTTCTGGCCACCTGACCTGCTCTTGTAAGGCAGGCTCCCCCGCATGTAGTCGGTGATCCAGATCTCCAGGGCGTTAACTTCCTTGTGGTTGCTCTTCTGAACCCGCTCGGTCTTCATCTCCATGGCCATCTTGCCGCCGGTCATCTGGCCCAGGATCTCGTTGGCCATCGATGAGAGTTCGCCTACCACTGAGCGGACCACAGCGAAGGGGATGCCATCACCACCGAAGGCCTTGGCGAGGGCCTGGTACCGCACCAGGCTCTTCGCCTGCGGCTCCATCTGCTCGGCCAGGCCCCAGCGGGTCTCCTCATCCTTGGCCAACGCCTCGAGGCGTGAATTTAAAGCGCCCTTCTTGACATATAGGGTATTCAGGTTGGTCTGTTCCGATTTAACGCTATCTTCGAGATTCTGAACATCACGGGTATAAGCAGTCATCGTAACCGGCAGACCCCCAACGATCTCTTCTGTTTCAGCCTCAATTTTGCTCTGTTGCTCAGTCTTGGCTGCGGTCTCCTGATCGATGGCGGCGATCCGTTCGGTGGCCATGGTGATGGTCTGCCTGGCAGCTGGGAGATGGTCTTTCCCCGCCGCCCACTTCTCAAGGTTGGGAAGACGCTCCTGCAGCCCGGGCAGTGCTTTCAATTCCTCAGTTAGTGCCTCAAGCTCCGCATATAATGTCTTCATACGCTCACTATTTTGGTGTTGCTGCCTAACCAGTTGCTGCCGATGGGCACGGAGATTACTTAAACTCTCTGCCTTGGCGGAAAGCAGCGCGGCTAAATCCGCATTGGGTCGCAATGCCTTGACAGTTTGCTCAAGGTCATAATGCTTGGAGCTGTCGTAACCCAATTTAGCCTGGGCGGCTTCGAGGTCAACGACCTGCTGTATGAACGGCGTCTGATCGGCTGCGATCTGCTTCAATTCATCCAGGAGCCCGGGCAGTCGCCCGGATGCTTCCTGGGCATCGGAAAGAAATAAGCAGCGGGCATTTCCAGGGTCGATGCATCCTGAGGAGCTGAGCATCTCAGTCTTCTTCTGGCAGGCCTCGATCTGAAGCTGCTTATCGTGCCCGGCATCACTCAGGCTGTCGATCTCTTTTTCAACCGCCATAATCTGATCGTGGAAAGTGCTGTCCTGCTTCCCAAGCTCCGACATGGCCTCCAGCTTGGCGCTCAGATCTTTGTATTCTGTGGCAGCCTGCTCATACTCGGCCCGGTTGGCCAGGAGATCTTCTAGCTTCTTGATCTCGGGATCCAGCCGTCCTATCTCATCACTGACCGGTTTCGATTCAGAAAATAAATTAGAATACTCGTTCTTGAGCGTCTGCTTTTGCTGCGCTTTAGTCTGCAGCACCGTGACCTGTTCTTTAACCCGGTCGAGTTCGGTGCATTTCTCCATGATCTGCTTTTCACTGTCCAGGATCTTCCGAGCTTTGGCCAACTGATCGTCAAGTCCGGCCTTCTCCCGGTCCCGGTTAGCGATCTCTTCAGCAATGGACTGACGCTGCTCCCGCAACTTCGAGACCTGTTCTTTCTTCGCTTCAATCTTCCGCACTAGGTCCTGGGCCTCCTGGAGTTGCTTCTCCTTCTGCCCGATGCAGGCTTCAGCCTCCCCTATCTCCCGCTCGGTCTCGGCCAGGACGGTATGAATCTCCGTGCGCCCCTTCAGCTTCTCATCGAGTTCCGCTAAGGCCGCTTTGGCCATCTGCAGCGACCGGTTGATCTCAGTCACCTGGGCCTTGGCCAGCTCGGCCAGTTGCTCGTATACTCCCAGGCCGAGGATGCTCCCCAGAACCTCCATGCGATCGGCCCGGTCCGCTTCCATGAACAGCCCGTAGGCGTCCTGCATGATCAGGGCGCAGCAGCGAAAGGTCATGGCATCCATCCCCAGCAGGGCGACGATCAGGGCCTGCGTCTCTCGAACTGTATTGCCGCTACGGTCTATCCAGGCACCGATCGGATCGCCGAGGCCGTACTCTTGCAGTGTAAGGGTAGTCTTGCCGCTCTTTGCCCGGGTCCGGACTACCCTCCAGGCCGAGTCTCCCATCATGAACTCGAAGGTTATGCTCCCGGACTTGGCCCCCTCGTCGTTCGATATCCAGCCGGCCAGGTCACCTTCCCGCGGCTCCTCATAGAGGCAATCGCAGAGGGCGTCCATGAACAGAGCACTCTTCCCCACCCCATTTGGCCCGTTTACCGTGGCGAAGCTTATGCGGCTGAAGTCGAAGCTCTCTTCCTTATAGCTGCGGTAGTTTTTAACCTCGAGGCGCCGGGGCTCGAAAACTCCGGAGAGCTTGCCAGCGGGAGTGCTGGCCGCGACCTGGGCGATCAGGGGCTCGGCCAAGTAGATAATCTGGAGAATTTCCTCGGCCTCGAGTCCCTGCTCCTGGAGCCAGTTGGTCAGGTTCTCCCGCGGTCCGGCCGTCTCATTAAGCCTGCTCTTGGCCAGGGCCACCTCTGACTTCACCGGGGCGATCTCGCTAACATAGAAGGCACCGGCGTCGTAGAGGGACTTCTCGATCGCCTTATGGTTCATCCGCTTTCGTGTCTCTTCGTCGCCGCCATAGTAAAGGCGGACAATGGCGTGATTGCAGGGGTCGATCTCCCTGGCGTACTTATCAAATGCTTTGCAGGGGTCATCAGCGAAGAGGGTCGGCCAGTTGGTGAGTGAATCTTCCTCGGCGTGGACAGTGGTGAACCACCGGGCTGGGGTATCGATGAATTGGAGATTATCCGGATGCTCAATATCGTGAATCAGGAAGCCCTTTGTCTGGCCCTCCTCGCTGAAATTCAGCCGGTTGATCGAGCCGCAGTACCAGACTGGCCGGCCGCAATTCTGGACCGACTGTCTCCGGTGGATATGCCCGAGGCAAACGAGGTCATACGGAGAGGCAGCTAACGCCTCGATCGGCAACACCACGTCGGACTGCATGAAGACGTGCTCCCCGTTGTCGAGCTGGCAGCCGACGACCGTGTAGTGACTTATCAGCACCGAGGGGACCGTCGGATCCAGATCCGCCCCCAGGCCGAGGATGATGTCGCCCAGGAGATTGCTGCAGATCCGGTTCTCATCTGTCGGGTCCATCCCGGGGTACTGCGCCCGGAAGTAGCCCTTGTCGAAGCCCGGGACGGCCGCAACCTGGAGAGGGCCGTTCTTGGTGTTCAGGCAGATGATTTCCGGATCCGTTACTACTATCAAATTGGGAATGTGCATCGACTCGATAGTTTTGAAGGCCTGCGCGTTGTCGTGGTTGGCAGTCCCGAACATCAGAATTGTAGGGGCAATAGACGCCAGTTGCCGCAGCCAGTTCACCGCCAGGCCGATCTCCTTCAGCGCCTGGTCAGCCCAGAGCTTGGAGCGGTGGAAGAGATCGCCGGCGATCAGGATGGCGTCCACCTGCTCCTCATAGGCCTTCTCGGCTACGAAGTCCATGCAGCGGACCGTGTCCAGCATGCGGGCGTTCTCCCCGTTTATGGTTGGGCCGGGAAGTTCTCCCAGGTGGATATCGCCGGTTTGAAGAATTTTCATCGGCGCCCACCACCTTGCAGCGGCGTGGCATTCCTCTGGCACTCAGGGCAGAGAGACGTGCCATAGTGCCTGACTGAGTAGTCACGGATCGCCTCCGGCGTCCAGTCCTTTCCGTTCACTCTCGTGGCCTCAATGACCTGGCCGCAATCACCGCAAAAGATGGGAGCACCCAAAGGGTTATCCTCAGACGGCGGGTCTTCCCACGGCGGATCATCCACGCCACCCGGCTGCTCATCGTCGTGCTCATCAGCGGGGATATCGATCATGCCGGACGGCAGTTGCTTCAATCCCTCGCCGGCATTCTCCGGCAGTTGCGGCTGCTGGCCGGGGAAAAGAGCCATGCTGGAAGTCGCATAACGGGCGGCGGCAGCCTTCTTCATTTCCGGGTCTGCCATGTTGGGCACCACCAGAGCGACTGCGAAGGGTTTCTCTAACTCTTTCGGGGTATAGTTTGCCTTCACCATCAGGCCCGCGCGAATCGCCCGGTTAAGCGCTTTGGTTTCGCAATGCTCTGAGCGGTAGGGGAAGAACTGCTTATACTGTTTATCTGACATGGCCAGCTTCTCATCAGCAACCCGGAGTTCTTTTGTGGCTCGCACCATACGCCAGGTGCCGGACGGTTCGGGGATTGCTATGACAACTTGGATCGCTACATCATCGGCGGCAGGGCAGTCTCCACAACGAGGGGATAACTTAGTTGTCCGGGCTATTTCCATGCATCGCTGACATTTATGCGTCACCACTGCCCGGCTGTCGATCACCTGGATGTTAGCCCCAGCCATTAGTTTGTTGAGCCCTTTTTTGGTGAGGGCTAATCCACCATTTTTCTCAGGGTAACAATCTTTTCCGCGATCAGGTACCGGATCGATACGTACAATGTTGACGATCACTCTATGTAGAGGGCTGATCTCCTGAATGGACTCGACAGGGATCAGTAGGTTGTATTTCTCAGGTGGGTAATCGTTAAGCACTGCTATTGCTTTTTGCTGGTATTGTTCTATTGCCATTTTGGTCATCTCCTATAGATTATTTTTGTGAAACTTTGCGGGGCCAGGTTGTACTTCAGCCACCGATAACCGCCTCCATTTCCTTCGAGTATTTGCTGGCCCAGGCGATCACAGCGCGGTAGCAGGTAGAGCAGAGATGCAATTCCAGCAGGGTCTGGGTAGCTGGACGATCCTTGCAGTTGTCGCAGGTGTCCCAGTCGATGAGGATTAGATCATCAGGTGCAACGTGCTGCCCATGTCCTGGATTGTAGCAATCGGGATGCACATGGACGATGCCAGTAGAGCTGATGCGATCAACCGTACCGGCCTTTCCCTTTAACGTGTTATCCACACCTAGACTGAGCGGGGCTTCCGTTGAGCGAAAACGTACCCTATCACCAACCTTGAACATCCTTACCCCTCCTGTCTCTCTTCCGGCATGAACAGTGGCCCTAGAATGACCATGAATATACCGAGCGATACGAAGCCTACACCCCACCAGTTGGTAACGGTCACGCCGAGGATCTGCATCAATATCGCCCCCGTTCACGAGATGAGCAGTACATCCCACAAGCGCACAACCAGATCAGCAGAGTTTCC
>JBEKKU010000112.1:0-7764 GCA_050010575.1 Thermacetogeniaceae bacterium
CGAGCCGACATCAGATCGACGAAGGCCTCGAGCCTGGTAATAATTCCAGCGATGCCCGATTGTTCATCCAGATAAAAACTTAGGGTGGGGATCTCCTGGTCCCGGGTAACGGCCGGCAGTACCGAATGGGCAACTATCTCCGGCATGCAGGTAAAAGGCGCCACCTGCACCACGCCGTCGTAATTCTGCCTGGCAAAATGTACGGTAGCCGCCACGGTCTCCCGCCCGTGTCCGCCCACAAAGGCATTCAGATAAGGGGCGGCCAGTTCCTCCACGTGCTCCAGTCCATGGACCCGGAGCAGCCCCCCGAAGAGGTGCTCGTTGATCCACTCGCTGAGAAATATGCCGCGGGTGACCTCTACTCCCAGCAACCCCAGGTGCCGCTCGATATCGTAGTTGGCATAGGGCTCCAACACCGTGAAGATCTCACCGACCAGTCCCACGCGTAGCAGGGCGCCGGACCTGCGGGGCAATCCCCGGGCGGTTCTTGTGAAATCACCGACTGTATGATCAAGTTCTTTTCTGCTGCCACTCGCATCCAGCCGGTCCAGAGCCTCACGGAGGAGTTCCTCCGCCCGCTGTGGCTCAAAGAGGCGCGGCCGCAGGTAAAGCACCTCTGATTCCACCGCATCGATTGCCCGGGCCTTATACCAGGCAAACCGGATCGCCTTCAGGACATCCCACCAGGAGCGGTCGCCGATCAGAGAGCGTACGCTGGCTTTAAAGGCGCCCCAGTCCCCGGCTGGCGGCTCCAGCACCACCATTTCCATCGGGATGTGCAGATCGGCCAGGATCTCCTTTTGCACCTGGGCGTAATAGCCAAACCGGCAGGGCCCGATACCGCCCGCCATGAGAATCGTGTCCGCCCCCAGTTCCTTGGCCTCCAGAAAGTTTCCCAGGTTCAGCTTCAGGGGAAAGCAGGCAAATTCAGGCGCATGACGCACCCCCAGCTCAACAGTTCTCCTGGAGGTGGGCGGTGGCAGCACCAGGGTGATCCCCAGTTTGGACAGCAACGCCCTGACTACTATATACAGGTTGCCCATGTGCGGGTAGGTGATCTTCATCCTTTTTCCTCCGCTTCAACATGTCTGTAAAGGCTTCGAGCCGGGTGATCATACCGGCCGTCCCGGAATGCTCATCGATTGTCAACATCATGAAGGGCAGATCGGACCGGCGCCTGGCCCATCTGGCAATCAGTTCGCCCACCAGCGACTCCGGCCCGCAGCCGAACGAGGAGAGATAGATCATTCCATCAAACCGGCTGCTGTCGTAGAAAGCTAGGGCAGCGCCCACCATCTTCCGGCCCAGACTCCAAAACAGTTTTTTCGGGAGTTTGGCTGCCTGTTCGGCGATCGTCTGCTGAGACACACAGTCCGCAGTGATCACCTGGGCGCCCAATGACCGCAGCCTCTGGATCAGGTTCATGCTGATATAGTCATCGTAGATATTGTAGGCATGCCCGAGCAGAGCGATGCTGAGGCTGACAGGCTCCGCTGCCGCCTGGCCACCCCGGCCCGGCACCGTCTCCCCGGTCATCCGCTCTATGGCTTCCGGAACCGCTACCTCTGCTTCCAACTGCTCCTGAAACAGGCATTGCGCAGTCCGGGCGGAACTGTAGGCTTTTCTGATCAGGTTGCTGTCGCCGGTGATCTTACGGCCGGCTGATGACAGCACACTGTACCAATCCCGGTTTCCCTTGCTGAAGTCGACACTCACATCGATCAGCGGGGGCAGCGAATGGATCCTGGCTCTAAGCATGTCCGGCAGCCCCATGAACTTGGGGCAAATGTAGGCTTTGGGCTCGATGCTGATCAGCCGGGGGACAAACAGATAATCTACCATCCCGGCCAGTGCCGTGGTGTGACCAAAAAAAAGTTTGACCGGCAGGCAGGCCTCATCGAGGGCCGATTGCAGGCCGGCATCCAGGATCGCCTTGTTGGTCCCGGGTGAAACGACTACTTCAGCGCCCAGTTCTGTGAAAAAAGCCCGCCACAGCGGGATGTACATGTAATATAAGAGTGCTCGCGGAATACCGATGCGGATCATGATGCTGCTTCACCTATCTATGGAAATAAATTTTGATGTTTTGCGCTGCCTATTCCTTGGGGTTGAAGAGCACCGCAGCAGCATAGCCAAAGATCACCGCAGCCACTACTCCCACTGCAGTGGCCTCGACGCCGCCGGCAAAAGCACCCAGCAAGCCCCTGGTCTGCACCGCCATGATCGCCCCCTGGGCCAGGCTATGACCAAACCCGGACAGGGGAATGGTAGCGCCCGCCCCCGCCAAGTTGACCAGCGGCTGATACAGGCCCATAGCGCTCAGGATCGCCCCTCCCGTCACGTATCCCACCAACACGTGGGCCGGGGTGACCGAGGCCCTAGTCATGTCCATCACCAACTGTCCGATCAGACAGATCAATCCACCGATCACAAAAGCCAGCAGAAATTTCACTTGCCTCATCCCTTCGCCATAGACTCGAGCACCACTGCCTGGGCGATGCCCGGAATGGTCTCGCCCTGCTGTGAGCTGGTGGAGCTCAACAGGGCGCCGGTGGCCACCAGCAGTACTTTCCGGTATTTGGCATCCCGCAACTGGTTGATGATGCTGCCGGTAACCACTGCGGCCGAGCAGCCGCAACCACTGCCGCCGGCGTGCACATCCTGCCCGGCCAGGTCATAAATCAGCAGGCCGCAGTCCTGGTAGTTCTCCTCCAGCCTGTATCCATGCATGCTCATCAATTCTTTCAGGGCATCGCTTCCCACCGTGCCCAGATCGCCGGTGAGGATCAGGTCGTAGGCTGAGGGATCGCTACCCGTGTCCTGAAAATGGGCGATCAGGGTATCGGCAGCCGCCGGAGCCATAGCCGCCCCCATGTTGTTGGGATCGGAGATCCCCATATCGATCACCTTGCCGATAGTCCCCATGGTCACCGTGGGCCCGGCGCCATTGGCCGCCAAAACCACGGCCCCGCTGCCGGTTACCGTCCACTGGGCAAAGGGTGGGCGTTGCACACCCTGCTCGAGCGGAAAGCGAAACTGCCGTTCGGCAGTATTGTGATGGCTGGAACAGGCGAGCAAGACCCGCCCGCCAAAACCACCGTCGATCAGCATACTCCCTACCATGATGGTCTCGGCGAAGGTAGAGCAGGCGCCGAACAAGCCTAAAAAAGGAATTTCGAGGCCGCGGGCCGCAAAATTGGCCGAAGTGATCTGGTTTAAGAGATCCCCGGCCAGGAAATAATCGATCTCCCGGGGCTGCCAGTTGCTCTTGCGAAGCGCCAGCCTGGCGCTCTCGCGCAGCATCTTGCTCTCAGCCCTCTCCCAGGTCTGTTCCCCGAATAACAGATCGCTCATGACCCAGTCGAATTGCGATCCCAGCGGGCCCTGACCCTCCATGGGACCGACGATGTTGGCAGCAGCGACAATTGCTGGCGGGCTGGTAAAACGACAGCTCTGTCGGCCAATTTTCTCCCCCATCGCCCTAACCTAATGGAGCAAGAAAAAGCTGATCCCGATGAGGACAGAAATCAGGAAGCCATAGACAAGGACGGGGCCCGCTATGGTAAACATCTTGGCTCCTACCCCAAAGACATAGCCCTCCCGCCTGGCCTCCATGGCCGGCGCCACAATGGAGTTGGCAAACCCCGTGATGGGCACAATGGACCCCGCTCCACCGTACTTCCCAATCTGATCGTAAACCCCAATACCCGTCAGAAAAGCCCCGAGAAAAACCATCGTGGCCGCTGTAGCCGCCTGGGCCTGTTGCTGTTCCAGACCCTGCCCCGTATAGATCTGCAAGATGCCCTGACCGATCAGACAAATGGTCCCACCTACTAAGAATGCCATGATGGCGTTTTTTAAATAAGCATGCTTGGGCCTGACCTGATCGATCAGCCCTTGAAACTCGGACCTATCCTGTTGCTGCTTATTGGAACCGGCATTCTCGTTCATTATGTCCCCGCCGCCCAGGTTCTATTCCCAATAAATAAGGAGTACCTCTGTACTCCAAGTAGCGTTTCACTCAACGGCGGCGCTTGTCATCGCCGTGATCGGCATAGGCAATCTTAACATTTGCCTTGTACTCCACCACATCCCCATCATGGACGTTAGCTGTGAAGTTCAGCACTTCTACCCCAGTCACCTCATTACCGGCCTTGGCGGCCTCTTTCACCACTGATCTCACGGCCTCTTTCCAACTGTTGGTGGACTCTCCCACCAGCTCTGCCACTTTTACCTGCAAAGCCATCGCCTCCTCGATTGATATTGCTTGTATTATGTCCCCCCAACAGGAAAGTATACTCAGGATTGCAGGTGCTCGCGCAGCCTGGAGACCGCCTGACGCTCGATGCGCGACACCTGCACCTGGGATAGCCCCAGCAGTCCGCCGATCTCCGCCTGGGTCTTGTCCTGAAAAAAACGGAGCCAGATGATCTGCCGTTCCCTGGATGAGAGATTGGTAAAGGCCTGGCGCAGGGCAATCTGCTCAAACCAGGCTTCCTGCCCATCCTCATTCTTCAGGGAGTCGATGATGCATAGCGCTTCGTTATCTTTCTGAGCTACGGTTTCGAAGAGCGAGATGATCGGCTGGGCTGCCTCCAGGGCGGTGATCACCTCATCTTTTGAGCATTGCATCGCCTCGGCGATCTCTGTGGCGGTCGGTTCACGCCCCAGGGCGCCGATCAGCTTTTCCCGCATCCGCTTGACCAGGATTCCTTTTTCTTTAAGGGCGCGGGTCACTTTCACCGGATTGTCATCCCGGAGAAAACGCCTGATCTCCCCGATGATCAGGGGTACGGCATAAGTGGAAAACTTGACTCCGAAGCCCGGGTCAAAGTTATCGATCGCCTTGATCAGGCCGATAATCCCTATTTGAAACAGGTCCTCCTGTTCGTGGCCGCGGCCCTCAAACCGCTTGACAATATTGAACACCAGCCGGAAGTTGCTGTTCACCAGCTTTTCCCGGGCTCTATGGTCTCCTTTGCGGGCTTTGGCCAGCAGTTTGAACGTTTCCTTGTCTGATAGCAGGGGGAAGCTCGGCAGGCTCATCTCTTGTAAAGAAGCCATAGTTATCCTCAGTTTTCCACCGTTATGCCGCTGTTCTCGTTAACGGGGAATGATTTGATCAACTTGACCCGGGTTCCCCGGCCAACCTCAGTCCACACGCTTACATCATCCATGAAAGACTTCATAAAAACAAAGCCCAATCCCAGGCGTTCCGGGTCGCTCCCATTGCCGGGCAGCATGGCCTGCTCCAGGTCTGCGATCCCCCGGCCGGTGTCCTCGACCTCAATCTCCAGGTTGCCATCAGTGAGTGAGGCTGACAGGGTTACCGCCCCGGTCGCCGCCCCCTCATAGCCGTGAATGATGGCATTGGAAACCGCCTCTGATACCGCTACCTTGATCTCTTCCAGGTCGCTGAGGTTAAAATCCACCCCGGAGGCAAAGGCCGCCACTGCCACCCGGGCCAGGCCGACATTTTCAGAACAACTCAGAAACTCCAGCTTCATCCGGTTGCGTATCTTCAATGTCTCTCCACCTCCCTAACTGATTGACTGCAGCGCCGAAGCGAAATCTGCATAAAAAGGGATCAGGCGGGTCAGACCAGAGATCTCCATGACCTTTAAAATAGTCGGAGGGACACCAAAGATGGCTACCCGGCCGCCTTTTTCAGAAATATGGCGGTATCTGCCCAGGATCACGCCCAGACCGGAACTGTCTATGAAGGTGAGGTCGCCCAGGTCAAAGACGATGTGTTTCGCCCCCTGGGCCCTGATGTATTTATCAATATCTCGCCTGGCGTAATCTGCCGCATGCAGATCGAACTCCCCGTAGACCTTGACGATCAAGGTATCGCCTTCCTTGTCGATCTCATATCCCAAGCCAACCCCTCCTCAGTGCGTTGTATATGAAACTGTTCTCCACTGCCATGATAATTCCTGCTAAATAATGGTGCATAAAAAGCCCCCGGGAGAGACTTGTCCAAAATAGGGACCCTCCCGGAGGCCAAGTTGCGTCAGATCAGCCATCCCTTGTTGCCAGCTCTATTTAACCAGGGAGCGAAACCCCTTGTCAAACATTCGCCAGAAACTGCCTCTCGGCACTTCATCCTTAGCCTGCAGCGCTACTGTTTCCAACACCTTGCCCTGTTCGATCACCCTGACCTCTCCCAGAGGCGCCCCTTTCTGCACCGGTGCTACGACCATCTTCGGCAGCTTCAGATCCAGGGTTGCGTGCCCCTCTTCACCCTTTTTGATCAGCACCCCGATGTTTCTGGGGGCGACCACGTCCACCTGATCAACCGTGCCGCTCCCCACCCTGACCTTGCCCATGACCTGGCCGGCCTGCGCCAGTGTCCGGAAGCCGTAATTGGCAAATCCCCAATTCAAGAGTTTGGTGGATTCCCGAAAATGCCCACGGGGTTCAGGCACCCCAAACAGGCAGCTGATCAGCCGCAGGTCGCCGCGCTTGGCGGTCGCGGCCAGGCAGTAGTTGGCCTCGGCGGTCCATCCGGTCTTGAATCCATCGGCGCCGTCATACCACCAGAGCAGCTTATTGGTATTATCCAGCCTGACTTTACCGCCCCGTAGCTCGTTGTAATGCCTGATCGAGGTCAACTGCAGCAACTCCGGGTACTTCAGGGCCTCGCGGCAGATCAGGGCCATATCGTAGGCGCTGGTGTAGTGATCCTTGGCCGGCAGGCCGTGAGCGTTAACGAAATGCGTGTTCTTGCAGCCCAGAGACTTCGCCTTCTCGTTCATCAGGGCGACGTATGCCTGTTCGCTGCCGGCAATATGCTCGGCCACCGCGACGCAGGCGTCATTGGCCGAACCGACGGCGATGGCGATCATCATCTCCCGGAAGGTCATCGATTCCCCCGGTTCCAGCCAGATCTCCGATCCTCCCATCTCCCAGGCCTCTTCGCTGGTGACAACCCGGTCATCCCAATTCACCTTGCCCTTGTGCAGAGAGTCCAGGGCCACCAATAGTGTCAAGATCTTGGTGACACTGGCAGGAGCTACCTGCTTGTCCGGCTCCTTCTGGTAGAGAATCTTGCCCGTGTAGGCGTCCATGAGCACGGCGGAGGCGGCATTGGTCTCCAGGGCCGGCGCCTCGCTCGGCGTCTCGCTCCAGGCTCTGGCCGGCGCCAACTGCAGGGCAAATGCTAGAACAACTGCAAGCATAACCAGTTTGCGGGCGGAATAACGCATTATAGAACCTCCCTCGTTCGTTCTTCCAGTATTATTTGCCGCTTTACGGTCAAATAACTCAGGAACCCTTTTCCAACAAACGAGAGAGCAGAAGAGAGATTCGAGCGGTTGCTTAAGAGATAATCTCGTAGATCAGGGGAGGGATCTCCGGAGGGGCGGGGCCGATCAGAAATGACCCGGCCAGGCGCTCTTGTGCTTCCATCAAATTGTCTTCCCGATTGACATGCAGGATGGCCAAAGTGTCTCCGGATTCCACCCGGTCACCCAGCTTCCTGGTTAAAATAATCCCCACTGCAGGATCCACCTGGTCATCCTTTTTCAGGCGGCCCGCTCCCAACAGAATACAGGCCCAGCCGAGTTCATTGGCCCTGATCGCCTGCACAAAACCGCCGCTGGAGGATTTTACGGCCACCTGCCTGGTAGCCCGGGGGAGCAGTTCAGGATGGTCAACCACTGCGGCCAGTCCTCCCTGGCCGGAGATAATCTCCCGCATCTTGGCCAGTCCGGTGCCCTGGCGCAGTTTTAGGGACAGCAGCTCATAGCCGGCGGCGGTATC
>JBEKKU010000113.1:0-7736 GCA_050010575.1 Thermacetogeniaceae bacterium
CTTATCGTGTAGGGCGGCAAAGTCCAAGTAGTCACGGTGGCGCTGGGCTTTTTCCTTCTCCATAAACATTCCTCCTGAGAATATAATTAGTTACGTATTAGTCACTATTAATATAACGCTTTTATGAGAAAATAGCAATAGCAATAGCAAAAAAATCTTCGGGAGGGAAGAAAAATGAGAAGGGCCAATGAGGATATCCGGGCTGCAATCATAAGAGCGAGACTCAAACAGTGGCAGGTAGCTGACAAAGTGGGTTACAGCGATAACCGCTTCTCTGTACTTATGCGAAAACCCTTGCCTCAGGAATTGAAGGATTCAGTCTTCTCCGCGATCCGTGATCTTGCTGCCGAGGAGCAACTGGAGGGGGTGGCGCAATGATAGCAGAAACTCTGAGGCCAAAAGAGGCTGCAGCTCTGCTGGGGATTTCCTATTGGAAAATATTAGAGATGGCCAAAGGTGGGGAAATCCCGCATATTCGCCTTTCTGGGCAAGGTGGTCGTGTACTATTTAGGCGTCAAGCGCTTACGGATTGGATGAAGGAGAAAGAGGCCGCGAGCCTCAAGCGGGAATCGGGGCTAGACCCTGGCAAGATCCGGCGGCTGGTATAAAAACAAAATGCCGCTGAGTGGCGTCCCGGCGGCGGCGAGAGGTGAAACATTAACTTGACTAGCGCTATTTTATCACAAACACAGCCAGAAGATGAGATATTAACCACTCCAGAAGAGTTTTTAAATGCCTTATATGGGCAAGCCCCTCCTGGATATCGAGTGATCTGGACAGCGCCGGACAAGATATCTCGTTGGCTTGAAGCTCACAAAACGGCTGAGGCCGTTAGTACAAGCCAGAACCTTACTAACACTTTTAACGTCTACTTTAGCGTTGGGTTGCAAGGCCAGAAACTGGGTAGAAAACAGCGGGGCGGCAGTGATACCGTGATCGCCATCCCAGGGTTATGGCTGGACCTGGATTGCCGGGGCGGAGCGCATGCCGCCACTAACCTTCCCACGCTTGAAGAAGCAACGGAGTTTCTAAATGAGTTTCCCTTGCCACCAGCTATCCTCATTCATTCAGGTGGCGGGTTATATCCTTTCTGGTTATTTCCGGAGCTTTGGATATTCAAAGATAAGGCCGATCACGACCGGGCAGCGAACCTGCTAACCCGGTTTAAAACGGCGTTCGTTGCCCTGGCCGCATCCCGGGGATGGAAGCTGGACAGCACATCTGACCTGGCCCGGGTGCTGCGGCTGCCGGGGATGCTTAATCGTAAGTACAACCCGCCGGCCACGGTAAAGATACTCGAGTTTCACCCTGAGCTGCGCTATGAGATTAAAGAAGTGGCTGAGGCCATAGATGTAATGACCGCCAAAATTCCTAAACAAAAGCAGAGAGCTTCCAGGCAAACGCAGGAAACCGGCGCCAATGAAGTGCAACCCGACTTGGATGCAATCTTTGAGCGTTGCTCCTTTCTCCGCCACTGCCGGGATGATGCGGCCACCCTGCCCGAGCCTGAGTGGTACGCAGCGATCTCGATCGTTGCCCGGGCAAGAGATGGAGAAAAGCTAGTCCACGAATATTCCTGCTCACATCCTCACTATAGCGAGAGAGAGACCGGCGAGAAAATCCAACATGCGCTAAAGGATGCTGGACCATACACCTGCGAGCGGATCCGGGCAGACTTCTGCCAGTGCTCCGATTGCAAGGAGAATGTCACCTCCCCCCTGATCCTTGGTCGGCCGAAGACAGCGCCCGCGGACGAGCTTCTTGAAAAGGCAAAGTTGCTCCAGGATTCACCCTATGCTCTTTATGGATTTACAACCTGCTTTCAAAAGGAACGGCATACCCAGGGAGGCGGAACAGAAGTAATCACTGAGCGCCTATGTAACTTTGTTGCCTGGCAGGAAGAGAAACGTACTCTCGATGATGGCAGCGGCGAGACCCGGCAAATGTTTCTGATGCACGGCCGGACTCATGACGGCCGCTGGCTGCCAGAAATCGAAATCCCTGCCACCGGCTTTGCCAACATGCAATGGGTAGGGGCAAACTGGTCTCCGAAAGCAATCATGGCTGCGGGGGGCCCGGTCAGAGATCGAGAGCGAGAAGCGATAGAATTACTTTCCCAAGGGCTTCGGGAAAGGCATATCTATATGCATACTGGCATGCGGCAAATTGAAGGCAAGGAGTGGGCGTTTCTTCACGCTGATGGAGCCATAGGCTGCGATGCCGGCGTAGAGGTGCAGCTGCCGAAAGAGCTATCTGGGTACAGCTTACCGGCTGCGGCTGGCGATATCAAAGATGCTATACGGGCGAGTCTACGATTCCTGGATATAGGCAAGCCGGATGTAACATACCCGCTATGGGCGAGCATGTACAGGGCACCCACATCCGAATTTCTTTACCCCGGATTTACCCTGTTTCTCTTAGGCATAACTGGTTTATTCAAAAGCACTATGGCAGCGTTGGCGCTCTCACACTTCGGAGACTTCACCACCGATACGCTGCCCACCGGGTGGACAAGCACGGATAACAGCCTTGAAAAGATCTCCTTCTATGCGAAGGATGTCCCGCTCGTTATTGACGATTACGCCCCTGAGCGTGACAGCAACCAGTCCAAGGCTATGGAGAGGAAGGCCAATCGCTTGCTACGCACAACCGCTAATCGAACCGGCCGTGGGCGGTTGCGGGCGGATCTTACCACGGCCCCCGCCTATGTTCCCCGTTGCCTGACTATCGTAACAGGTGAACAATTGCCCGATTCCATGCAATCAATACTTGCGCGCTGCCTTGCCGTGAAGTTTGAAGCCAGCAGTGTGGATAAGGATCGGCTATCTGCAGCGCAGAGAGAAGCGGGGCTGTATGCCCAGGCCATGAGAGGGTTTATTGAGTGGTTGCTACCGCGAGTTGGGCACCTAACAGGCGAGCTAAAACAGGGGTTTCTAAGATATCGCAACAAAGCTGAAGGCGACTTGTCACGCCTGGCTGAGACGGCCGCACACCTGCAGCTCGGGTTCGTGCTCGGATTAGACTTTGCTCTGGACTCCGGAGTGATCACCAGGGACGAGATGCAGGAAAGGGCTAAACACGCCTGGGATGTCTTTACTCGGCTTGCCTCGGAGCAAGAGCAGATCATCAAACAGGAGCGCCCGGCCCTGCTATTTGTGCGAGCCCTGCAAAGTCTCTTTATTCAGGGCGGAGCGCATTTACGAGGCCGCAGCAATGATGGTGAGCCAGCCGAGCCGAGGGAATGGGGTTGGCAAGGAGTACCTTCGGGGACCGGTGGCTGGTCGTATATCCCCGGGGGTGTCGCTCTGGGCTGGGTAGATGATGAAGCGATATACCTGCTTCCGGAGGCTTCCTATAAAGCCGTGGCCGAATTTTACCGTGTCAGTGGCGGCTTTCCTGTTAGCCAGCGTACTCTTCGGGATCATCTGATCGAGGCTGGCCTTGCGGAGCGTGAAGGTGGCCATCGTACCATGACAGTGCGGGCTGGCGGCACAGTGAAGAGAGTCCTGAAGTTAAGCATTCAGAAATACTTCGACTCTCTTTTGTAACCGCTTTTGCCCCAAATGTAACCGGTTGTAACCGGTTGGCGGTTACGCTGAATCGCAACTGTCCCAGGCGCTGCAGGGTCGTGTAACCGATGTAACCGATCTTAAAAAGATAAGAGAGTTATATATATTATTTTACCCCGTTACAACGTAGAAGCATTGATCAATATCGCATATATATATGTCTCTCTCGTACAAAAAGCGGTTACATCGGTTACATCGGTTACAGCAAAAAATAATGCAGTAGTACCAAGGGTTTCAGGTCGTGAATTTGTAACCGGTTGGCATTTGAAGCGGTTACAAAAGCGGTTACAAAACACTAAAACAGAGGTGATTGTTTGTGGGAATAGGGTTATTCGATCTTGATCCAGTGATAAATGAGACCGTTCTGGCCAATCAACTGATAAAGAAAGAAAAAACAATGGAGCAGGACCCGTCGACCCCGGCTACCTTATACCAGCAAGTGGCTGACGAACTGGCCCGGTCCTGGCAGCCTGGCACCCGGGCATATATCGAACAGCACCGTCCCGAGCTGGCCAGAGAGATCGACGAGGCAGAGACTGTTGGGAACAAGACATGGCTGGCTGTCGAAGATGGCACCGGTACCCTGGCCACCTTCAAGCAGGCCCTGGAGACCTGGTGGCAGGCCAACCTCAAGGCGATCCGGGCCTTTGCTGATTGCCAACCGCTCTCCCTGGCCGGCGCGGACCCTGCCGAGGTGGCCCAGGCCAGAGAGCAGCTACGGCACCGGGGATACTTCCTCATGCACTCCCAGGCCCTGGGGGGGCAGGTGGCCGTTATGGAGCAGGACAGCTGCCGGCAGAACGTACCCCAGGGGCTCCCGGTCTACACCCTGGCGGAGATCGGGCTGCTGCAGCAGGGCGTCGAGGCCGGGAACATCGTCAGCATCGGAGACCTGCGGCTGCTGCATGAAGCGAAATCAAGATTGGGCGGGGTAATTGTAAGATGAAGACCAACAGCGGATTTAACAATTGGCTAAAAGGCCAGGCGACCCGGAACGATCCGGTTGGCGACATAGCGCGGGATGCGCTCCAAGATCCCTGCTGGCCGGAGACCGGGGATCTACAAGAGCTAAACATCCACCTGGATTATCACGGTGCAGACGATGGCGCCTATGCCTCACTCCGGCAGGCGCTTCGTGAATACCGGCAGCAGCAGCCGGGCGGCGAGACTGAGGCGCTCCGGGAGTCTCAGTTATTGGCCGAGGGAGTGCATTCCGGCAAAGTTGTGGCTATGCCATCATGGCGGACTGGGAGGTCGACAAGGATATGAAACATGATAAACATCAGGCGATCACGCATGAACCGGATGAACTGGGCAACCTCATGGACGAATTAGCCCCTGGCCACTTGGATTCCTTCTTCAACAATTTTATGCTATCGGCGCAGCACGTCATGGAGGAAAAATATCCCGGCTGCTTCTCAAAAGCCCTGTGGTCAGGGGGCGTGTTGAAAGCAACTTCCACGATGAGAGAAAAGATCATCCCGATGATTAATCGGGGCGAAGCTGGGGAAGGCCCTAAAACCTTTTTTGAAATTTATCTAATAACCTGGCAGATAACCTTGGAACAGGAATGCGAGAAAGCTTGGCGCCAGGTTAATTAACCGGCGATATCCGGAGAGGAGATGCTGAAAGTGCAAACAGGCTACGTTTTATTTTGTGCCACTTGCGGCTCAAACGAACTGGATGTTGGATACTACGAAGACCCTGGCGGCCCTCTGATTCTTGGTGTCGAGTGCCTCACGTGCGGCGCCACTGGTCAGATAGAAGGGCTCTCAGTCGCAAGTCTGAAAATCCGGGCAGAAAAAAACGATGAGCTGATGCTTGCGGCGACGGAACTTAAACACATGGCGATAGGAGCGCCAGAGGGACCGTCTGACGATGATGTTGAGCGATGGGCAAAGGATATGGCCGGCGAAGAGCATCGTGAAATAACTGACCTAGACATCAAGGTAACAAGAATGTTTCTCGAAGCTTTCCCGGAAGCGCTTGCTGCAGAAGGGCGAGCAAAGAAGAAGGGCAAACGAGCAGAGTACAGGCGCATTTTTGCTCGTGGTGTTCGAAAGCAAGACAAAAAGGGGGTGATGGTGCCCGGTAGTAATGAACTCCAGATTGATCAGACCTGAAATAAAATCTCCCCGGTAGGTGGCTCCAAGCTAGACAGGGCAAGGATAGAGAGTTCTCAGCCCTGGGCTCAAAATAGGTTGGTATGCGATACGCAGAGGAGTAGTTCAACCCCATGGAGGGGAGTAATCATAATGACTGAAACCGAACCAGAGTGCATCAGGCGACCAACAAGAAACTCAGAAGGAGGGTCAGTTAGAAATGGCAGACGATTATCTCAGATCTTATCTCGTGTCCCTGGGCTACGAAGTAGACACCGCATCATTGAGCAAGGCAATGAATTCCCTCGATCAGATGACGAAAGCCGTGGGCGGCTTCATCAATTCGCTTCAGAGCACCGCAGCCATTACTGCCGTTACCACGGCCGTCTATGAACTCACCAAGACCCTTGAACAGTTCACCATCGGGGCCGCCAGTGCCGAGTTGCAAACCGAAATGTTTGCGAGAAAAATGTGGATGAACTACGATGCCGCGCTATCGTATAAGTCGTCCCTGCAGGCCCTAGGTGTAACGCTCCAGGACCTCTACCTATCCCCTGAACTGATGAATAAGTTTATCGCCCTGCGTAACCAGGCGGGGCAGATGGGACCGCCGACTGGCTATCAGGATGCCATGAAAGGAATTCGTGATATAACATTTGAGTTTGCGAGACTTAAACTGGAAATATCTTACTCAGGACAATGGATTTCATTCTATTTGAGTAAGTATCTGAGCGCCCCCGCTGGTGATTTTTTGAAAACATTGAGGAATCTGAACGATTGGATCACTCAGAATATGCCACGATGGACGGCGAAGGTGGCCGAGGTCATCTCCTGGGTTGGGAAGTTGTATAATGCCGCCTACCTGGCAGGCAAGGAAATCGTGATGGTATGGAACGGGATGGGTGATTCATCCAAGAAACTGATAGAAATATTTACAGCAGTGGAGGCCGCTGTTTGGGCGCTTGCATTGCCTTTTGCGCCTGTAATGGCTGCTATAACCGCTCTACTATTACTGATCGATGATTATTATGTCTTTGAGAAAACCAAAGGAAAAGGAGAAACTGCTTTCCCAGGGCTCTGGCAATGGCTCGATCAACTGAAGAAGAGTATGCAGGATAATGGAGAAATCAGGCAGTTCAAGCAGAGTATTGACGATCTGGCAAAGGCTATTGCCGGGTTAGGGACAGCCCTCCTAAATCTTTTCCAGGGGACTGGCGGAACAGCTACTTCATGGGCGCAGACTGTCAAGAATGCCCTAAAAACAGTGATAGACATGATACAGGCATTGACTGGCGCAATACAGGTCTTAAATGGGGTGCTTTCCGGGGATAGCACACAGGTTAAACAGGGTGCGCAGAAAATAGGCGATGCGATACCTGGCGCCAATAATCTTCAAGAACGTCAAGCGCTGATACAGCAAGGGTTTGCAAACCAGCCAGCATGGATTACGAACGTTGAAAACTGGGCCCGGGGTAAACTAGGAATGCCTAACCTGCCTGGTACGGGCAAAACAACGGTTATAACCTTGAGTCCCACTTACTACATAAGCGAGAGTGGCGATGCTGGGGCCACGGCAAAAGCCATACAGGGTACAAATTATGCTTTGCTGATGAGGGGATTGCAGGGAGTGGTGCAGTAGGTGAAAGATTTAACAGTTCCAACAATATGAGGAGGCCAACTATTATGCAGCAATCGGATATTTTGCGGCAACAACTGGCGGAGGAACGTAGGCTTACTGGTCTGGCAGCGCTGCTTCTGCTCGTAGACGATTATGCCGGCTATAAGCAGGGCACGGAATCCGCTCTCCCGGGGCTCTGGAGATGGATGGACAACCTCAAGGAAGCCCTGCAGGACGGGGGCAACATTAAAGAGTTTGTGCAAAATGCGGAGGCATGCCCCCTTGACCTGTTAGGCGTTATTGATGCTGAGGCAAAGGGCACTGCAAAAAAGGTGGTGCAGTAATGTCAGCCAATCTGTCAGAACTGGGGCAGCAGCTAATCTATGTCAAATATAACGTCGGCGGTCTCTTCTTCGACGCTTTTCTGAAATTTACGCATACCTCGAC
>JBEKKU010000114.1:0-7715 GCA_050010575.1 Thermacetogeniaceae bacterium
CTTTTTAGTATAGCCGGTCTTGATGCCGTTCGCCCCACTATACCGGAATAGCAGCCGGTTCTTGTTGATCAGAAAACGCGGCCAGGGGTGCCCGACCCAGGGCAAAGTTGTAGTTTTGGTAGCCACAACCTGTTCAAAGAAGGAGTTGGCCATCGCCTGCCGGCTGAGCACCGCCAGGTCGTAGGCAGAAGAATAATGATCGGGAGCATCCAAGCCGTGAGCATTGCTGAAATGGGTATCGCCCAGCTGCAGTTCTTGGCCCCGCCTGTTCATCATGGCCACAAAATTGTCTTCGGTGCCGGCGAGGCTCTCCGACAGGGCTGTTGCCGCATCGTTGGCCGAACTGAGCAGCAGGGCATAAAGCAGTTCCTTACGGCTGAAGATCTCTCCGGGCTCCAGCCAGATCGTGCTCTCTCCGGTTTCAGCAGCACGCCGGCTGATGTATACCTTTTGATCGAGGTCTCCGTTCTCCAACACCAGGAGGGCGGTCATAATTTTGGTCAGGCTGGCTATCGGCAACCGCTCCGACGGGTTTTTAGAGTATAAAACGCGCCCTGAACCTTCATCGAGCAGTACTACAGCCTTGGCCTGTATCTTTAACGGATCGGATCCTTGAGCCCAGGCAGTACCCTGATTGGCAACCTCAACATTAAAAGCCAGCAGCAAAATAGCGATCAGGCATACGGCCCTGCGTGCGATCAGTCTCTTCCTCAATAACCTCAACTCCAAAGAAGCCTTATTCGCTCCGGGAGGCCAAACTCCTTCCGGTAATTGTTAGCCATAAAGCGAAACTTGCATCAGATGGGGTTTTGACCCCACCTGATGCTTAGACCACCACGCTAGCCGATAGCGCCTGCCCAGGTCTTATAGATCCGGTTCTCGCTGGACTATATTCTGAAGCCGGTCCAAGAAAGCCGGGGCCATATCGATCAACCGGTCAAAAACAGGGTTGGCGTCGACTGGCAACAGCCGAACCTGGTCATGGCCCACCACCAGAAATCCAACCGGTTGCACAGAAACGCCACCACCGCTTCCGCCCCCGAAAGGCAGCGTCCCCACTGTCTCTCCCCGGCGCGCCTCCGGCAGGTAGTCAGCGCCACCAGCGGCAAAGCCGCATGATACCCTGCTGACAGGCATGATCACGTTCCCGTCCGGCGTTTCTACAGGATCCCCGACGATTGTATTGACATCAACCATTTCCTTGATACTCTCCATTGCTGTCTTCATTAGTGCCTCGATTGGGTGGTCAGGCATAGCGCTTCCTCCTCAATAGTATTCCTGGCCTTTTAAGCAGCCAGATCATGCAGAGCTTAAGAACTACGATCATAATATAGCCTAATGAGGTCTCCAATATACAATCCAGGTTGCTCTGATAGAAAAGGTTGCCAAACTGGGGGGCCACAACAATCCTGACCCCCTCGGAGTTGATCCGCAGGTAGCGCGAGAAAAACCCGATGAGCAGCCCCTTCCCAGCCCAGATCAATCCTGCGGTTAACCCGGTAGCTGCGTAATCATCCAGTCCGAAGCCGGTTTCCCAACGCAGCCTGGTGCAGACACTGCGGCGCATGAATGACCTGAGCACCCCCAGGCTGCGCCTGACTACGGTGATCATCTGTCGCAGCCGGCGCCACTGAATCAGTAGGCTGACCCCTCCTGATCCCAGCAGGGATTTGTAGCGGACAACCGCTCTTTTTCGGGTCAAGTTAGGCGACGCTTTCGGCCTGGTCGGGCCGGGTGGTGGCCACTTGGTATTCAGGCGCACCCTTCCGTTGAAGAGCTCCAATCCCAATTGTACCTTATGGCTGCGGCCATGGCCCTCATAGATGATACGAATCTGGACCGGCAGCGTAACCAGCATTATTAAGATGCCGGTAGTGATCGCCGCAATTATTAACCATAGATAAACAATATGGCGCAAACCATCACCCCCGCTGCATCCATCACTATTCGCAGCATCCTTAGTAGATGGGTTAATGATAAGATTTGCGCCCAGTTCCAGAAGTATACATCCTTAACACATTCAGGGCTTTTTTAAGGCTTCCAATGCAGGGAGATCCCTCAGGTCTCTTAAGCCGAAATATTCCAGGAAACCGGAGGTGGTGGCATATAAAACCGGTCTGCCAGGCCCATCGCCCCGCCCGGTCTCCTTGATCAGGCCGCGTTCTAGCAGTGTAGCCAGCACATGGTCGGTTTTAACGCCGCGGATCGCCTCTATCCGGGCTCTCGTCGCCGGCTGGTAATAAGCGATGATGCTCAATGTTTCCAAGGCGGGCTGGGATAACAACTGTTCCCTGCCTCTCTCCAGATGCAGCTTTTCCACATAAGCATGGAGTTGCGGATCGGTTACCAACTGGTAGCCCTGGGCTATCTGCACCAGCCTGACCCCGTGCCCTGGTTGATCATAGACCGTGCCCAGTTCTTTTAACAGGGCGGCAATATCATCCGGCGCCAGACCGGTCAGCCGCGCCAGGGTGGCTTCCGAAAGCGGCCTGGGTGAGACGAAAAGCAGCGCATCCAGTGCTGCCATGGCCTCCTTTGGAAATATTACCGGCATCTGCTCCCCCACCTCAAGATCATACTTTCACCGCCACCAAGAGTAGTTGATCGTCATCCTGCTGCGCCAGCCGGAGGCGTCCCTGAAACATCAGCTCCAGAACAGCCAGGAACCTGTAGATCACCTCGAGCCGGTCAGCCTCCTCGAACAGTTGCTGAAAGGGAAGGCCGTCTCTCGAGCCGGCAACCCTCTTGAACACCACCTCCATTTTGTCCTCGAAGTTGACGGCCATCTCCACCTGGTAAGGACCTGGCTCCGAGGGAACGCGGTCCAAGATCTCCTTGAAGGCAGCTACCAACCGGTTGACATCATCCCTGATCTCCGCTGGCAGAAGCTGATCGGGCTGCTGGATCAGCGGACGCTTATAGCTCATGATCCAGTTTCTGGCACAGTCCTCCAGGGTTCTGGCTACATCCCTGATCTTCAGGTATTCTGTCTCCACGGTCATGGCAAAGCCGTCCGCCAGTTCGGCCTCGTCCCAACAAGCGCCATCCATGCCGGAGGCGGCCTCCTGTTGCGGCAACAGCAAATGTGCCTTGATAGCCAGAAGGGTAGACGCCAGTACTAAAAAGCGTCCACCCTCATCGATGTCAGCATAAGCGACCGCTTCCAGGCAATCAACGAGCTGCCGGATGACCGTATAAACCGGTACCAGGGCTGCGTCAATCTCCTGTTTTTCCACCAGTTTCAAGAACCGATCCAGCGGTCCCTCATAATCATCAAGCTTTATCAGGTAATCCAAGCCCTATCGCCGCCCGTGCTTCTTCCATGTCTGACCCTGCTTTAACCATTCCCCTGGTTCCCTAGAATTGCATATTCATGGCCTGTCTAACTTCAAGCAAGGTTTTTTCCGCTTCCGCTCTCGCTCTTTGAATACCGCCATTTAAGACGTTCCGGATATACTGTTCATCATTCATCAATTCTTGTCTTCTTTTTCGTATCGGCTCAAGATAGCCGTTCAGCGATTCCGTCAAGAGCTGTTTGAGTTTGGAGGAACCACCGTCTCCAACATGCTCAGCGATAGCAAGAGGATCTTCTTTTGTAGCCAGGGAAACAAGCTGCAGCAAGTTAGAGACCTCGGGCCTGTTTTGGGGATCATAGTATATCGTTTTTATCGAGTCTGTTTTCGCTTTTTTGATCAGCCTGGCAGTTTCATCATTGGTTGCAGATAAAAATATAGCATTATTGCGGCTCTTGCTCATTTTTTGGGTTCCATCCAGTCCCAAAATATTGGGAGAGCTGCTGAGCAAGGCTTCGGGTTCTTTAAAAACTTCCTTACTATTCCCAAATCTCTGATTAAATCTTCTAGCTATAATTCGGCATAGCTCGAGGTGAGGGAGCTGATCTTTACCTACTGGAACAAGATTGCCTCTGACGGATAAAATGTCAGCAGCCTGATGAACAGGGTACACATACATTCCAGCGTTAATATTGCTTAACCCGGCAGCAGTGATCTCTTCTTTAACCGTAGGGTTTCTGTCGAGTTCGGATTTACTGACCAGAAACAAAAAAGGAACGAGCAACTGGTTTAGCTCCGGAATGTGGCTGTGAGGAAATATGCAGGTCTTGGCCGGATCAATGCCTGAAGATAGGTAATCGATCACTAACTCCTTGACGTTTTTGGAAATATCGCTGGCTGAATCTCTATCTGTTAATACCTGGTAATCAGCAATCACAATAAACGTCTCTACGCCAATATTTTGAAATCTGACCCTGTTTTGCAATGAACCAAAGAGATGCCCGATATGCAAGCTCCCTGTCGGCCGATCTCCTGTCAACACTCTATATTTAGAGGGGTTATTAGCAATCTCCCGTTCCAATTCTTTGCTTCTGTTCAAGGATGCCTGAAAGGTTTTACTTTCCGAAACAGCGTTATTATCCAATGCTCCCAGTCCTTTTTTAAAATATTTAAATATCCCTACCAGCCCGGTACTTTTTCGAAGCCTGCTCTAGTTTTGTATGGCAAACAGTTATAAACCGACCAGATGGGCGATTCCTTGAGCTACAAGATAGAACAGACTGTATATAAAATTGGAGGCCGGACCAAGGACCATCCACACTATGCCGCTAAAAATAAGCACGATCAGGATGATGTAACCGTATCTTTGCAGATTATAAACAAAGTCGGCGTTTCTGACCAGGCCCGCCAGGATTTGAGACCCATCAAGGGGTGGCACCGGGATCAGGTTGAACAGAGCCAGGTAAATATTGATCATAATAATGCCATCCATGATCTCGTTCAGGTAGACGCCAGCCCCTGCCGGAATGGCTAATACCCTAATCAGCATCGCCGTGAAAGCGACCAGGAGATTCATGCCAGGACCGGCCAGAGATACCAGCACCATGCCCCTGTACCGGTCGCCCCGAAAGTTGAGCGGGTTGACCTGCACCGGCTTAGCCCAGCCGAAATGGACTATCAGCAGCAGGACAAACCCGAGTGGATCGAGATGGGCCAGTGGGTTCAGGGTCAGTCTCCCCTGATAGCGAGGGGTGGGATCGCCCAGCCAGTCGGCAACACATCCATGCGCATACTCGTGAAAGGTGAGGGCGATGATGACCGCCGGAAGCCATAAAAGCAGCTGGGCTAGGTTAAGGTTAAACATGCACGGCTCCCTTCACGGCCAGGCGCCCCGGTGTCTGGTGGTGTTTCACCAGGTCATCGCAGGTCTCCCGGCTGACGATCAGATCGGCGTGCCCATCACGGGCCAGGACCATGGCCGGACGCGGCAGGCAGTTATAGTTGCTGGACATGGAATAGGTGTAGGCGCCGGTGCAGGAGATGGCCAGCAGGTCGCCGGAGGCTACCAGGGGGGTATGCAGGTCCCAGATCAGTATATCCCCTGATTCGCAGCATCTCCCGCTCACCGTCACCACCTCCTGCGGCGGTTGGCTGGCCTTGTTGACCAGCAGCCCCTCGTATTTTGCCTGGTAGAGGGCCGGGCGCGGGTTGTCGTTCATGCCGCCGTCCACCGACACGTACTTGCGGACACCGGGAATATCCTTGATGGCACCGATGGTATAGATGGTGGCGCCTGCCGTTGAGATGACGGATCGGCCTGGCTCCACCAGGATCCTCGGCCGGGGATAATCATGCTCCCGGCATGACTGCTCCACGCTCTCCCGCACGGCAGCGGCATAGTGAGCGATGGCCGGCGGCTCATCCCCTGCGGTGTAGTAGACCCCCAGGCCACCACCCAGATCCAGTTCCGCAGCTGTCCACCCGTACCTGCCGTGCAGTGACTGCAACAGTTCGACCATTACTGCGGCGGTATGGCGGAAGGCCTCCAGTTCCAGGATCTGTGAGCCGATATGGCAGTGCAGGCCTTTCAGGTTGAGGTGGGTGGCCTTCAGGGCCACCTGTACCGCCCGGAATACATCCCCGTTGGCCAGGGTGAAACCGAACTTGGAATCGGTCTGTCCGGTTCTGATATATTCATGGCTGTGGGCCTCGATCCCCGGGGCGACGCGCAGCAGTACCGCCGGGCGGCAGCCCTTGGCCTCCGCCAACCGGGCCAGGGTTTCCAACTCGAAATAGTTGTCTATGACTATCCGGCCCACGCCGCTGGCCAGAGCATACTCCATCTCCGAAGGAGATTTGTTGTTCCCATGAAGCACGATATTTTCCGGCGGAAAGCCAGCCTGCAAGGCGATGAACAGCTCGCCCCCGGAGACCACGTCCAGGCCCAGGCCTTCCTCCTGAATGATGCGGCTGAGCGCTTTGACCAGCAGAGCCTTGGAGGCATAAAAAACCAGATCATCTTGCCCGTCAAATCTGAAAGCCTCGCGGTACTCCCGACAATTCCGGCGCAGCAGTTCTTCGTCGATCACCTGCAAGGGTGTCCCATAAGACCGGGCCAGGTCTACAATATCGCAACCGCCGATCTCCAGGTGTCCACCGCTATTGATCTTCATGGTCCCCTGCAATCTCATCGGCGCTCTTCCTCCTGCCTTTATGTTCCCTCTTTGTTCAGGTTATTCTAACATGCTCTTCCAAATGGTGTCAATGAACCCACGCCCCTCAAGCTAGCGCCCTATGGGCATGAGTGCGGTACCCGGCAGCCTTCTGATAGAGGCCGGCTGCCTTTGCCAGCAGTCGAGCGCCTGGCCGCCACCAAGGAGAGCAAAGTCAAGGAGAACCCGGCAGGCCAGGTTCTCCTTAATACACTGATCTCTCGATCCCCGGAGCCTAACCGACGCTGGGAATGCCCTTCAGGCTGGCCTCCAGTTCCTCCGGCGCATAATCCACATCATCTAGTCTGTTGCTGAGATAGGCGTCATAAGCAGACAGGTCAAAATAGCCGTGCCCGCTCAGGTTGAAGAGGATGACCTTCTTCTCGTCCGCCTCTCTGGCTGCCAGGGCTTCGACAATCGCCCCGTGAATGGCATGAGCCGATTCTGGCGCTGGCAGAATGCCCTCGCTCTGAGCAAACAGCACGGCGCTCCTGAAGACCTCCGTCTGTCTGTAAGCCTGGGACTCGATCAGGCCATCATGCAACAGTTTGCTTACCAGCGGTGAGGCCCCGTGGTAGCGCAGGCCGCCTGCATGGATACCCGGCGGCATGAAGTTATGCCCCAGGGTGTACATCTCCATCAGTGGTGTGAAACCAGCCTCGTCTCCATAATCATAGAGATATTTGCCCTTGGTCAGCGTGGGACAGGCGAGCGGCTCCACTGCAACTGCCCGCACCTGCTTGCCATTGAATTTGTCTTGCAGGAAAGGAAAGGCGATCCCCCCAAAATTGCTGCCACCGCCGTGGCATCCGATGACCACATCCGGATAGACACCGGCCTTGGCCATCTGCGCTTTAGCCTCCAGGCCGATCACCGACTGGTGCAGCAGCACGTGATTCAAGACGCTGCCCAGGGAGTAGTTGGTGTCCGGCCGCTGCGCCGCCACCTCCACTGCCTCGCTGATGGCAATGCCCAGACTGCCGGAGGAATCCGGATGCTCTGCCAGCACCTTGCGCCCTGATGCGGTCTCCGGGCTGGGGCTGGGAACTACCCGGGCGCCGTAGACCTCCATGAAAGACCGTCGGTAGGGCTTCTGCTCATAGCTCACCCGCACCATGTAGACCGTACATTCCATGTCGAAGAAGCGGCAGGCCAGGCTCAGGGCGCTGCCCCACTGCCCGGCGCCGGTCTCTGTGGTCAGCTTGTTGAT
>JBEKKU010000115.1:0-7633 GCA_050010575.1 Thermacetogeniaceae bacterium
CAAAATAGGACTAGGAGGTCCTCCTGAATGCCCTTTTTTTTGCTGGTCCTGCTGATCCCCCTGTTGCTCATGCTGCTGTTCTACAACGTGGCGGCCTTTTCTTTCGCGCGTCTGGGATTGTCCCCTGACGGCGCCTTCCTGTTTCTGACCGCCTGTGTTCTCGGGAGCCTGATCAACATACCCCTGTCACGCCGCCGGATGGTCACCCGGGAGCGTAAAGCAAAGCCTTTTTTCTTCTTGTTCTTTTACTATCCCCCAGCGGTGCAGGAGCAGATGATCTGTCTTAATGTCGGCGGCGCCGGTCTCCCGGCCCTCTTCTCCCTCTACCTGCTGATAGCGCGAGTGCCGCTGAAGCCCACCCTGATTGCCATGCTGCTGGTAACTATTGTGGCGAAGCTGATGGCCCGCCCCCAGCCGGGGGTGGGGATCGTCATGCCGGCCTTCATACCGCCGCTGGTAGCGGCTGCCGCTGCTCTCCTGATGGAAATAACCGGCCTCGCCCTTCCCGGCCAGGCCGCTCCCATAGCCTATGTAGCCGGCACCATCGGCACCCTGGTGGGGGCCGACCTCCTGAACTGGCGGGCGATTCAGAATCTGGGCACCCAGATGGTCAGCATCGGAGGGGCCGGGGTCTTCGACGGGATCTTCTTGGTCGGTATTATTGCGGCTTTTCTGGGCTGACCGCCTGCATCCCCCGAACGGGATCAAGCTCGGCCTTGAACTTTAGGGCATCAATCAAGTTGACATAATTATCCTGCTCGATTTGGTTCTTGAGCAGGGGCAGGTTGTGCCGGGCTACCACCAGCCCGGCCCTGAAACTGCCCCGCACCAGCGCCAGGGCGGTTTCGGCATCGGCCTTCACCGGGGCGTAAGATTTGGGCAGCGCTGCCCGGATCAGGCCGGCGATCTTCAGGGAATGCCGGGCGATCTCCAGGGGCACATCCATAGCGTGGGCGGGCCCATTGGGGTCTCCTTCCGCCACGTCCCGGTAGGCGGACCCATCCTCCTGAGCGAGATCCAGGCAACGCTCAGTCAGTTCATCCGCCTGTGCCAGTATTCGCTTCCAGAAATCCAACTGCTCCTTCTGGCCGGGTTCAGCCACGCCCTGATCATCCAACTTGCGCAGGTTGACCCGGCAGACCATGGCAAACAGGGCTGCGCCCTGGGCGGCGGTCAGGCCGGCAGAGGCCCCGGCGCTGGGGAAGAGGGAATCGTCAGCCAGTTCTCTGAAATAATCGGCAATGGTCAGGTCTTTGATGACGGGCAAAGACAAGCGGCATCGCTTCCTTTGTTGTTCATTATTTTCCCATCTAACTGCCAATTAGTTCGCTATAGCAAGCGATTTAACCTCTTTTCAGTCTGCCGCGATACCGATAAGAATGATCACATCAGGTCTCATTTCTTTATTGATAAATCGACGAAACAGAAGCCCACATGATATTGGGGGGCGGCGCCATCTAGCATAACCGGTGCGGCGAATTCGCCGCACCGGTTATGACTGATCAGGTTATTCCTGTGGAGTCTCTTTCTTGCAGAATTTGGCCATGCATTCGGGGACTATTTCGGTCAGTTTTTCGATCATGCCCTTCTTCCCCAGAGAGTAGACCTTGGCCTCTCCGCCTTGCACCAGGATCAGAGCGGTCGGGGTGATCGTCCCGCCGGCGCCGCCACCGCCACCCTTGCCGCCACCCTTGCCTGGCTCGGTACCTTCACCGGTGCCGGTGCCGTAGCCGAAGCTGGCGGACATGATCGGGATGATCTGGATATCGCCGGCGGTGATCGGTTCGCCCACGATCGTCTTGGTGTTGATCAGGCGCTCCAGGTGATCAACCAGGGCATCGACATTCTCTTTAATCATTAACAACAGCCTCCTTTTTTTGACTTTGATATTTGGACATTCTAATTTTTAGCTGAGACCACCAGATGCTCCGGACCGGGGTGCTGAGCAACAGGCATCCGGTCAGCCAGAGTAGCTTGGCCGGTACTATCCGCCCCTGTACCGAGCCCTGGAAGCGTAGCACCTCCTTCGTGAAGTTGGGTTGCAGGTGGCATTCCCACTGTCCAGGGTTCAGAACCGCCAGCAGGCCTGCCAGGTAGCCGGTAAGGTCCGGGTCCTCGAAGCCGACCTCGCCCTCGAAGCTCAGCCGGAGATCGAGCGAGCGTTCCAGCCGGAACAGGCAGCGAAACACCTCCCGCAGGACTTGCTTGTCCAGGTAAGACCGTGCCGTGCGAGTCCAGGCCAGATCGAACTTGCCCGGGCGCCGCTCCTGTTTCTTGGCCTTGCCCCCCTGCAGTTGCCTGGTCCAATGGCCGAACCGCACGCTCATCTGTACCGGTTGGCCGCTGGTGGCGACTACCTGGAAGCCGATCAACCTGCCTGCCCAGGACAGCAGGCCCTCAAAGCTGGCGATCTCATCATCGAGGCCGGCCTGGGCGGAGAAGTTGAGCGGCGCCGTCAGCAGCGCTGCCAGGAGGATGACAATGCCGACCAGGATCCAGAAGATCGTCCATAGCACTATCACTGTTTAACGGCGTCCTTTCTTTCCTAATTGCTACAGCCCCTCACACATTAGCTGCTGCCGGGATCAGGCAGGAATTTCCGCCTCCATACATAATGTATATCCTGAAAGGCCGGAATGCAAACGGATCGATCGCAGATACCGATAAAAGAGGGAAAATCATGGTCACAGGTCTATTGATTCTGACGTTGATCCTCAATGGGGCGACCCTGCTGCTGCTCGCCTGGATCTGGCGCCGTAGCCCCTACGAACGCCTGGTGCGCCTGGAGGGCTACCTGGCTGCCCTGGAGAGGGGTAGCGCCCAGGTGGAGCAGGCGTTCAGGGATGAGTTTGCCCGGAGCCGGACCGAGGCCAGCCTCACCGCCAGACAGGGCCGGGACGAGCAGGGCAGCACCCTGAATGCTTTCGGCGAATCGGTCTCCCGGCGGATGACGGAGATCGCCACCCTCCAGAAGAACCAGCTCGACAGCTTTGCCTGCCAGTTGACCGCCCTGACCGGGGCCACCGAGCAGAAGCTAGAGCAGGTGCGGGGGACCGTGGAGGCCAAGCTGACCCAGTTGCAGGCCGAAAATAGCGCCAAGCTGGAGCAGATGCGGGCAACCGTCGATGAAAAGCTGAGCGCCACCCTGGAGCAGCGCCTGGGAGAATCCTTCAAGCTGGTGAGCGAGCGGTTGGAGCAGGTGCATAAGGGCCTGGGGGAGATGCAGTCCCTGGCCACCGGCGTGGGCGACCTGAAAAAGGTGCTGACTAACGTCAAGACCAGGGGCGTCTGGGGGGAGATTCAGCTCGGTGCTATTCTGGATCAGATCCTGACCGGCGATCAATACGCTTGCAACGTGGCCACCAGGCCAGGGAGCACCGAGCGGGTGGAGTTCGCCATTCGGCTCCCGGGACGCGACCCGGACGGTCGGGAGGAGGTGCTGCTGCCGATCGACGCCAAGTTCCCCCAGGAAGACTACCAGCGGATGCTGGACGAGTATGAACGGGGTAATCCTGCATTGGCCGAGGAGGCGGCGAAGCAACTGGAGACCCGGATTCGCCTGGAGGCCAAGAGCATCAAGGAAAAATACCTCGATCCGCCCCATACCACCGATTTTGCCATCATGTTCCTGCCGGTGGAGGGCCTGTACGCCGAGGTGCTGCGGCGGCCCGGACTCTGCGAGGCGCTGCAGCGGGAGCATCGCGTGGTGATCACCGGGCCGACCACACTGGCCGCCATTCTGAACAGCCTACAGATGGGTTTTCGCACCCTGGCCATCGAGAGGCGCTCCAGCGAGGTCTGGTCGCTGCTCGGCGCCGTCAAGACCGAGTTCGGAAAGTTCGGCGACCTGCTGGACAAGACCCACAAGAAACTGGAGGAGGCCGCCGCCACCATCGACAGCGCCAGCAAGAAGAGCCGCACTATCGAACGCCGGCTGAAAGACGTCCAGGCCCTGCCGGCTCCGGACATAGCCGCTCTCCTCGGCGAGCCACCGGAACCGGATAACGATTAACTGACCGGAGATCATAAAAGGCGATCGCGATCTGCATCATTAAAAAACAATCCGGGAAAACTTTTCACCGGGCGTGGCAGAGGCCGGTAGCAACTGCCCTGCTATTTGTATTCAGGCCAGGAAAGTTCTACTATCAGAGGTAGCACCCAGCAGCCTACAGGAGGATCGGGAAGTGGAACCCAAGCAGGCCATCCCCGATAATTTGAAAGAGATCCCGCGCCTGGCGCCCCTCGACGTATACGGCGCCCTGGGCACGACGCCCCAGGGGCTACAGGCGGAGCAGGTGGCGGAACTGCGGGGCCGCTGCGGCTGGAACCGGCTGCAGAAAGGGCGGCGGCGCTCGCTGATCGGCCGGTTTTTCGGGCAGTTTACCGACCTCTTCGCCATATTGTTGATCCTCGCCTCCATCATCACCCTTGTGGTCTACCTGCTCGGCGGCCGCCACTCTAGCGACCTGCACCTGTCCATGGCTATTATGGGAGTAGTGCTGCTCAACGCTATTATCGGTTTTGTCCAGGAATACCGGGCGGAGCGGGCGACCGAGGCCTTGACCAGACTGGTTCCGGCCAAGGCCAGGGTCTACCGGGACGGCCAGGAGGCGTCCGTCGACGCTAGCGAACTGCTGCCGGGGGACGTGCTGCTCCTGGAGGGGGGAGACAACATCCCGGCGGATGCCCGGCTGGTCCAGGCCTTCGAAATGACCACCAACAACATTACCCTGACCGGAGAATCGGAGCCGCAGCGTAAGACCGCTACCGCCGTCTTCGAGGAGGAACTGGGGTGGATCGAGATCCCCAACCTGGTCTTCATGGGGACCTCGGTGGCTGCGGGATCCGGGATCGCCATTGTCCACTCCACCGGTGATCAGACCCAGTTTGGCAAGATCTTTCAGTTAACGGCGGGGGTGGCGGATGTGCCCAGCCCGCTGCAACTGGAAGTCCGCCGGATGGCACAACTGGTCGCCCAGGCCGCCCTGGTCATTGGAGCGATTCTGTTCGTCCTGGGCCGGTTTCTGGGGCTGGGCTGGATCGAGGATTTTCTGTTTGCCCTGGGGGTGATGGTGGCGGTGGTGCCTGAGGGCCTGCCCGCCACCATGTCGGTGTCGCTGGCGGTAGGGGTGCAGCGGATGGCCAGGCACAACGCCCTGATCAAGCGCCTCTCCGCCGTGGAGACCCTGGGTTCCACCAACGATATCTGCACCGATAAGACTGGGACCCTGACCAAGGGCGAGATGACTGTCAGGGAGATCTGGCGTCCCGGACAGCAGGTGAAGGTCAACGGGGTGGGCTTCGAACCCCGGGGCGAGTTTCTCCTGGCGGAAAATAGCGGCGCCGGGGACATAGCCGACGGCACCCGGGATGCGGCCAGTGCTGAACATGCTGATACTGTTGGGACACTGCCAGCCCTGTCGACCGGGCAGCTTCATGATTGGGAGCCTCTGATCAGGGCTGCAGCCTTCTGCAATACCGCCCGCTTACTGCCGCCGGATAGCGAGAACCAGGGCTGGAGCGTGCTGGGCGACCCTACCGAGGGGGCGCTGTTGACCCTGGCTGGCAAGGCGGGTTTTAACCTGGAGGCGGCGCTCCTGCTGGAGCCCCGGGTCTACCTGTTGCCCTTCGATTCCCGGCGGAAGCGGATGAGTTCCCTGCACGGGCAGAACGGGCGGGTCACTGCCTATGTGAAGGGCGCCCCACGGGAGGTGCTCGCCTTATGCACCAGGCTGCAGAGCCCGGAGGCCTCCCTGGAGGAACCGGCCCGGGCGGAGATCCTGCAGCGTAATGATACCATGGCCAGGCAGGGATTGCGGGTCCTGGCTATAGCCTGCCGGGTGCTCCCGGATGATCTGAGGGCATACACCAGCGAGAACGTGGAGGCCGATCTGGTCTTCCTGGGCCTGGTGGGCATGATGGACCCACCCCGGCCGGAGGTGGCTGCAGCGGTGCAGATGGCCCGGGAGGCCGGTATCGCCATCATCATGGTGACCGGGGACTACGGCCTTACCGCCGAGGCGATCGCCGGGCGCATCGGGATTACCGGAGGCGCCCGGGCCCGGATCATCACCGGGGTGGAGTTGGAGGGGATGGACGCCGGGCAGCTCAGGTCAACCCTGGGCGTCGATCAGCCGCTGGTCTTTGCCCGGGTCGCCCCCGAACACAAGCTGCGGGTGGTGGCCGCCCTCCAGGACCTGGGCCAGGTAGTGGCGGTCACCGGCGACGGAGTCAACGACGCTCCGGCCTTGAAGCGGGCTGATATCGGGATCGCCATGGGTGTCACGGGCACCGATGTCTCCCGGGAGGCGGCGGTGATGATCCTGCTGGATGACAGCTTCGCCTCCATTGTCCAAGCTGTCGAGTTGGGGCGGGCGGTCTACGCCAATATCAAGAAGTTCATTCTCTACCTGTTCTCCCACAACATGGCCGAACTGCTGCCCTTCCTGTTTGCCGCCGTCGCCGGCGTCAACCTGGTGCCGCTGAACGCCCTCCAGGTGCTGGCCATCGACCTGGGCTCCGACGTTACCCCGGCCCTGGCCCTGGGCACCGAAAGTCCGGAGCCCGGGCTGATGAAAAGGCCGCCGCGTCCCCGCCCAGCCCGGCTGTTCGATCTTGCCCTGATCAAGCGGATGCTGTTTTTGGGCGGCATCCAGGGAGCGGGGGCGATCGCTGGCTTCCTGTTCGTGCTGCTCCAGGGCGGCTGGCACTGGGGGGCGGTGTTGCCGAAGACGAGTCTGCTCTATCGCCACGCCATCACCATGACCCAGGCGGCGATCGTGGTCTCCCAGGTGTTCAACGGCTTTGCGGTGCGTACCGAGAGTGTGTCCGTATTCCATATCGGCCTGCTATCCAATCGCTTCCTGATCCTGGGAGAAGTGATCGGCATCGGCATCATGTCGGCGATCAGCTACGTTCCCTTCATGCAGGGCCTGTTCGGCACGGCGCCGCTGCGGCTGGTCGACTGGGGTCTGCTGACGGCTTTCGGGGCTGTGCTGTTCATCGCAGAAGAGCTGCGCAAACTGGCGGCACGGCGCCGGGAGCGATCCGGCCAGAGCGCTGGCGAGCGGCAGCAACTATAATGGCGTTTATCCAGGCGGTCGCTAAGGAGGTCTGAAGATGCACATTGTCGTCGTTGGTTGTGGGACACTGGGTTCGCAGTTGGCCGGGACACTGGCTCAAGGGGGTCACTCTGTCGCTGTAATCGATCCCGATCCCCTGGCGTTCCAGCGCCTGAGGCCGAGCTTTGCCGGCAAAAAAGTAGAGGGCTTCGGTTTTGACCTCGCCGCCCTGGCAGAGGCGGGCGCTGAGCGGGCTGATGCCCTGGCCACGGTCACAGATGACGATAATACTAACTTTGTGGTAGCCACGCTGGCCCGGGAGCGGTTTGCCATTCCCAAGGTGGTGGCCCGGATCATCGACCCGATCCGGGCGGAGATCTACCAGAACCTGGGAATACCGGTGATTGCCCCGACCGCCTGGGGAGCCAGGCGCATTCATGAACTGCTGGTGGGGGAGCGGTTGCTGACTCTGCTGGCCTCCGGCAACGGGGAGGTCAGGATCGTCGAGTTGGAGGTGCCGCACCGGCTCATCGGCAGGATGGTCCGGGATGTGGCGGTGCCGGGCGAGCTTA
>JBEKKU010000116.1:0-7418 GCA_050010575.1 Thermacetogeniaceae bacterium
CAGCAATCGTGTAGGCCAATTTGGTATAAATCTTGGCCTGCTCTGACTCCGGAACGGCTTCGATAGTGGTTTTTCCCAGCAACTCGCTCTGGGTGACCGTCACCGACCTCGGTATGTAGCCAACAATCTGGGTGTGTGTCTTGGCCACGAAGTCATCCAGGATCTCCACAGCAAACGGCGCATTGACAGAGTTGGCGATCAGACCGCCCAACAGGGCGCCACCGGAGTTGGAATACTTCTTGATCCCCTTGAACAGGTTGTTGGCCGCATAGATCGCCATAAAGTCCGACGATGATACTGTGAACACGTGTTCAGCGATTCCCTCCCGGATCGGCATCGCGAAGCCGCCGCAAACCACATCACCTAGAACGTCATACAGAACTATGTCCAGGTCGAGTTCTTCAAATACACGTAGTTGTTTCAACAGTTGAACCGCCGTGATGATCCCTCGACCGGCACATCCTACGCCAGGCGCGGGGCCGCCCGACTCCACGCAGTAAACGCCGCTGAAACCTTCATAGATCACCTCTTCTGGCTTTACTGTCCTCTTCTCTCTGAGCGTATCCAACACGGTGGGGATGTATTTGCCCCCCCGCAGGGTATTGGTGGAGTCGCTTTTGGGGTCGCAGCCAAACTGCATCACCTTGTATCCGGCCTTCGCCAGAGCAGCGCTGATGTTGGAAGTGGTCGTCGACTTGCCGATTCCCCCTTTGCCGTAGATGGCGATCTGCTTTGCTTTCTTAGCCACGCATTCATCACTCTCCCGATATTATTATCCCAGTTTGTCGGAGGAAATCAGCGTCCTCAGGGCATCATCGATAAATTGGGGGACAACATACGCCTTGACCCCCTGCAACTGCAACTTCTCCAGGGCGCCTGGGCCGATCTTGGCAACTAGTACTGCTTGGCAGTCTGAAAGAAGCTTGGTAATCCTGCTCAGCCGGTCCTCGTCATGTTCCTGATCACCACAAAGCGGGTCAGTGGTCCTGGTTTCGATATATTTAAAATTTTCGCTTTCTATTTCATAAATCAGAAACTGCCTGGCATGGCCAAAATGCTGGTTGACAAATTTGTGATCGCTGCTGGCAACAGCTATCTTAAAGGCCATCTGAACTCCTCCATGAACCCTTTTGGTATTGATAAACGGCTATCCATGCGAAAAGATCTCTTCTGGCTGGTCGTACAATTTTTCAGCCAGATCGATACCGGATCCCGGTATACCGCAAGCATCAGCCCGGCAATGTTTGCAATGGCGGAACACCGGCAGGTGCTGCTCAGCTGACGCCCGTGCGGCTCTCAACTCTTCGCAATCCGGTGCCCGGTTAGACCTCAGGTCATGCTGGGGAATCAGCGGAATGATATTGATCAGGGAAGCCCCGACATCAGCCGTCAGTCTCGCCACCTCCTCGATGTTGCTATCGTTGATGCCCGGTATCAAAACGGTATTAATCTTTACAACAGCCCCCAGCTTGGCAATTTTTTCGATCCCGGCCAACTGAGCCATAATCAGCCAGTGAGCGGCGGCCAAGCCGGTCAATAACTGGCCGCCATAGGTGATATAGGCACAAATATGTTGTAATATCTGGGGGTCTATGGCGTTTACAGTAACGGTGACAGTTTTAACTCCGGCGTCGATGATCCTGCCGGCCTTCTCTTTAAGCAGCAAGCCATTTGTGCTGAGGCAATTGATCAGGTAGGGATATTTCCGATGGACCAATTCAAAAGTCTCCAGGGCATGATCAGTCGCCAGGGTGTCACCCGGTCCGGCAACCCCTACGACGGTAATCTCGGGGCAAAGATCAAGCGCTCTGGCGACAGTTTTCAAAGCGTTTTCAGGCGTCATCAGCATACGGCTGACCCCGGGTCTCTGCTCCCATTTATTGAAACCACGTTTGCAAAAGCGGCACTGGATATTGCAGTCCGGGCTTACCGGCAGATGAATGCGCCCGTATTTAGAGTGCGCCGCCCCGTTGAAGCATGGGTGTTTTTTAATCAGGTGATCAAAACCCTGTTCACTATCAGGTGTCGTGATTGGCATGCCATCCACCTCCCCGCTCCCCAAAAGCCTCTGAAACATTAAGGGCCAGGCAAGCTTAAGCTACCCGGCCACCGGTTTCCCGGTCAGGCCAAAATTTTAAAACTACCCATTTCATTCCCCCAAACCAATTTATTCAATATTACCCTAGTAATATACTATGTTTAATATGTTTTTGTTATTATACGAACTAATGACTTGAATGTCAATAGGAAAAGTATTTTTATTTTTTAAGATTGCCAATTGGTATAGAATCTGAAAAGACCAGGGTGCATACGCTCATCACCCTGCCGCGGAATTCGTTTGTGGCATTCAGCGGTATTGCAGGGCTAATCATGGAGCCAAATAAATAAGCCCGGCCACCGCAAGCTAAACGGTTACCGGGCAGGTATTCGCCAGGCCGTTCTGAATGAGCAAGATGCCGATAATAAGAGGCGTGGTATTCATGACAAACCTGGTCAGCTCGGGGACAATAAACATCATAATAGCCGGTGCGCTTTTATATATAAGTAAACAATAATTGTTTTAATGTCCTGTATTTTGCCATCCATGATGTAGCGTTCAAGTTCATTGAATTTTATCCATACTATTTCATTTATGTCTTCATCATCTGGTGGTTTTTCATTCACAACTCGATTTTTACCTATCTTAGCTAGATATATGTGCATATCGCTATTGCTAAAACCTAGATTGGGTTTATAGGAAATAAGGGGCTGGAGGTCCTCCGGTAGTATAGCCAAATGGGCTTCTTCCTTCAATTCCCTGGCCAGACACTCAGTTTCACTCTCGCCTTCCAGATCCATTGTGCCTGCTGGAATCTCCAGCGCATCCCTCATAATAGAAGGCCTGAACTGCTTTACCAGAAGAACCTCCCCATATTCGTTCATTATCAGCGCAGCAACCGCGTCATAATCTTTAAGAATATCATAGGTCTTGTTGCCAATTTGGCGTTTGTGTACCTTCAGCCAGCCATCATACGCAACTTTATCAATCATTAACAATCACCTATTTATATAGACTGCTGCTTCTCTGCCAGAAATCTGGCCACCCCCGGCAGCCATCCCCCTTAGATAAAGCCCAGCGGAAGCCCCGCGATAGTCGCTATGAACAAACCCACAAAGACTCTTTCCAGGCTCACCGAGATGTGAACAAACATATCCGCCGCTTTGTGTCAGTTTCCATCCCGCCTTAAGCACCTCAGAAAGCGGAGGAATAAATTTGGGATTTGCCCAGCCAACAACCGGCGCCACCTGCCATATTACAAAGAACAAAACAACGAAATAATAACTTACCAATTTATTGTTTGTTTCACGCAACCAATTAAGCATGAAGCCAGCCTTCCTCCCGATAGCTCACTGTCAAAAATATATCGATCATGGTTACAACGCTGCATCCTGATCGATATAGCTAAACGGATCCTGGTCGTACCAATCCTTGCGGTAGGGCAACTGAGCATGTTTCACCAGGTTTCTGCTGTAACTGGTGTTCTTCAGCGAACGGGTGAGCCTCCGGGCCACCTCAAAAACGCCCACGTAACCCATATAATTGTACGTCTGACCAAACAGGGGAAACACAGGGATTCCCTGTTTGTTTGCCCATCCATTTCCGCCCGGATGGCCGACAAAGACATCCGGCTTCAATTTCTCCAACAGGTTGGCTTGCTCGAAAGGCTGGCCGGTTCCAATGTTGATAATAGCTCTCTCACTGGCGGGAATTTCCGCTATCAGATCATCCAGCAGGGCTTCTCCGTAACGGTCAAAGTGAAAACCGCGCAGGCCGAGTATCTCCAATCCCAGGTTATGCAGCAATTCCGCTGTCGTTAGAATACGGATCTCGCCTCCGCCTAGCAAAGCAGTTTTTCCTTTTAAGAATTCCCGATACGGTGTTAAGACAGCATTTAATTCTCTGACCTCGCTGTCGATCAGTTTTTGAGCCCGCTCTTCTATCCCAAAAAACTTGGCAATATCTAACAACCATTTGCTGGTGTTGGCAATACCGATCGGTATTGTCTTCAGAATAAAGGGAACTCCATATTTGGTTTTCATATGCTCAGAAAAGTAATCATCGTGGGTGGCGCAGATACTGACGTTCAGCGCTGCCTCATAGGAATCGGCAAAATCGTCCGGGTGGGCATAGCAGGGCAATATCCTTACATTCAGATCCAGGGACTGCAGCAATTTGACCAGTTCCTGCTCATCGATGCGGCTCATGGATGACACATTCAAGAGATTCACGGTGTGGCTGATGCGATATTTTTCTTTTAATTCCTCAAATTCATCGGGAATGATCGGGTCTTGATCCTCATACAGCTCCGCACCCACCAGGTGTCTTAAAATTCCATGATAAACAGCATCATAAGCGGTTGCTTGTATTTTCGTTTTAAACCCTTCGCAGTGCACGGGTACAACTCTAGCCGTTACCTGTTTTTGCAACTCTTCTATAATAGTGTCGATATCATCACCAATCAAGGCTGGAACGCAACTGTTCATGACAATGATCGCGCTGGGTCTGTATTCCCTGTCGGCGTATAAAATAGCCGACCTGAGCTTTTCTTCCCCGCCATTGATAACATCCATTTCATCAAGATTGGTATTGATCCAACGCAGACCAAAGGCATTGGGATCTCTAAGTTTTTGGAATCCTTTGGATATCCCTGCCTGGGCCACCAGGCTGGCGCCACAACCGATCGGGCTGTGAACGATAATGACCGAGTCTCTAATGGTATTTAAAATGGCTAGACTGAGAGTTAATTGGCAGCCCTGGCTCTGCGAGAATGTCCTGTTGTTGCTGTATAGGCACCCTTTCTTTGACTTGCTGGAAAGTTCACAGCATGAACCTCCAAAGGCCATGCAGGCGCCTAATCTATCCTCGCGCACCGGTGGTGTTTTTTCTCTGATATAATCCATCTCGGCATCCCCCTTATCTACTCCCTACCAGAGTGCTCAATATATCCTCGGTCAATCTCAATGCTCCCGAATAACCCGCATATCCTCGGTCCAACACTACCCTGTTGGATATCGGATAGGTCACTGTCAGTTGCGGTACACCCAGCTTTTCTGCGACGTCTCTTTCAATAGCGCTTCCTAAAATGAATCCTGGGTTGAACCCTTCAAAATACTTTTGAGCGCCGCTCTGTCCCCAATGCCCGGCAATGTATTTCCCAACATTGGAGGCGTCGGTATCGAATACCAACTCGGGCTCGATACCCGATTCATAACCGGCAAAATTGCTCCTTACCGTATCCTGCTGCTCGTCAGTCAGAAAATCCGTGACCACTACCAGCTCCGGCAGCCACCCCAAATCGTCGGCTAAAAATCTGGTCAATGCTTGTGTATAATTGGAATCACCCACTACTACCGTATACCGCTGCAGGTCAAGATCGCTGTAGACATCGGCCAGTCTTTCAAAGTAGCTGTAGTAATAGCCCTGCTCTCTCTTGATCACCTTCTCGACAAAAGCATTGGCAATTCCCAGGGCGCTTCCTACTTGCCTTAAAAAGATTTCGCTCCCATGATCGCCAATGGGGAATGGCACGGTAATATAGGGAACGCCGTGTACTTCTTCAAAAACCTGGGCGGCTTCCACACCAAAAGTATCGGATACAACAATATTTAATGAAGCTGCTGCCGAATTCCTTAAATTATCCAAGGTCTCTCCGTCACCGAAGAAGGTGTTCACCCGGTAGCCCAATTTATTCAGCAGATCCTTGATCAGGGCGATATTACCCTTCCAGAAAACATCCTGGATGGGCACAACTCCCCATAGATTAACAAGCCTACTGTCTTTTACAGCTTTCTTCTCAACAAAGTCTCGGAACAGCGTTTTTAGTACTATTTCATAACCTTTATAATAATTTCCATGGAAACCACCGGTTTCGGCCCCAATTACCTGAACATTGCCTCCATCAAATTTTTTGATGGAATTTTTGATATCGTCACCGATCATCTCCACCATACACCCGGTGATCACAAAATACAGGTCTCCATCAATCAGTTTGATGGTGTTTTCGATCTGTTCGGTTAGTCTATCTTCTCCCCCAAAAACAATCTCTCGTTCGGATGTGTTGGTACTTGGCAGTGCTTGGCCAGCACAATACCCGCTGCCCAGGTATCCTGCTGCCTGGTTTAGAGCAAGTGCAACATTACCGCCACAGCCCGTGGCAGCGTGTAGAATAGGTATTGTTCGCGGCAATACTTTGAGGGTCCCGACAGCTCCTCCAAGAGCACATACATACCTTGGACGTTCTACAAATTTGCTCACCTTACTACCCCCATATGAATCATTTCTCATATTGAACAGTCGTTTTCCGTAGATCACCCATTCGTATTTGCTTTAGCTATTTTTAGGCGATATCCACCTGACTCTTGGATCTAATAAGCTGCAAAGGTGAGTAAAAAAACTATAGTGTGGCCTCCGTTGAGATTGCTTCCGCCACATCCTGATTAGTTTGCTGACCGGGTTCCTTCTCAAAGGCCCCGTTTTGCAGCAGTCCCCTCACCTTATGACGGACCCATCCGAATTCTGCTGACGACCTGATATCGCTGTTCTGACGCGGCCGGGGCAGTTTAATTTCGATTACCTCTTTAATCGTCCCCGGATTGGGCGTCATCACCGCTACCCGGTCGGACAGGTAAATCGCTTCCTCGATGCTATGAGTGACAAAAACGATCGTTTTGCCGGTCTTATCCCAGATCTGTAACAGTTCGTCCTGCAGCACCTCTCTGGTCTGGGCATCAACGGCCGCAAAAGGCTCATCCATCAGCAGCACTCCGGGGTCATAGGCCAGCGCCCGGGCGATGGCCACCCGCTGCTTCATACCGCCGGACAGCTCGTATGGGTACCGGTCTTCAAACCCCTGCAAGCCAACGAGATCGATGAACTGCTGGCTGATTGCCCTTCGTTCTTTTCTCGGTACCCCCTTGATCTCCAGGCCAAAGGCTACATTGTCCAGCACAACCCGCCAAGGGAAAAGAGCATAGCCCTGGAGGATGATCCCCCGGTCAAGGGCTGGCCCGGTGATCAGTCTGCCGTCGATGAAGATCTCTCCAGAGTTCGGGCGCGCCAGCCCGGCGATCAGATCAAGAAGGGTGGATTTACCGCACCCGCTCGGGCCTACGATCGAAATCAGTTCGCCGCTTCTTACCTGGAGATTGACATCCTGCAAAGCAATGAACCCCGTAGATCCCTTGTCGTTATTCCTCTTGATCTGATAGATCCGGCTGATATTTTTTAAGACAATCTTAGCATCGCTTGCTGGCAATCTTTCCCCATCCAAACGGCCGGTCTCCCTCACGCTGAGAGCCATTCTATAACACCTCCTTAGCTTTTGAATTGAAGGTCCACCCCCTCCAAATTAGGGTTTTACCCCAAATCAGACGAGGAG
>JBEKKU010000117.1:0-7314 GCA_050010575.1 Thermacetogeniaceae bacterium
AGCATCCCGTTGATCAGGGCGATATCAGTGCCCGACTTCAACTGCAGGTACTCGTGCGCCCACTTGGCCAGGTCTGTCTCTCGGGGATCGATCACCACCAGTTGAGCGCCCTTGCGCAGGGCCTGATTGATCCGGTAGCCGATCACCGGGTGTGCCTCGACAGTATTGGTGCCAATGCAGAGGATGAAATCGGCATCGGCGATCTCTCCAATGGAGTTGGTCATGGCGCCGCTTCCAAAGACCGTCGCCAGGCCGGCCACCGTGGAGGCATGGCAGAGGCGGGCGCAGTGGTCGATGTTATTGGTGCCGATCGCTGCCCGAGCGAACCTATTCAGGAGGTAGCTCTCCTCGTTGGTGCACCTGGCGGAGCTGAGCACGCCGAAACATGATTTATAATTATCATTCATAATTGATATTACATATTGTTTTATTTCATGATATGGGCCTAAAGGATTTTACTTGTTTAATGTGGTATAGATACATCAGTGAGAGGATCTTCATGATTCTCGCACATCACACTCCCGTGAAATCGTCGTATACCCGCGACGATTTCACTCTTTTATTGCCTCATTCACTTCTGCTTTTAAAATAACTGGCACGTACTAATAATGCGAGTGCTGGTAGAAAACAAAAAAAGCCTTGCATCGCAAGGCACACAAGGCACAGATGACCTGTGAAATATCGGGAGCGTTTTTTAACTACAGGCTTTTTCCACGTATATTTTAAAATATCCATCCCCGGGGATAACTTCGATCACCTTATGCCCCTCTTCCTTCAGGCTGCGCGAGACATTCTTAAAAGGGCTTCCCTCGTCCAGGATCACCTCCAGAATGTCCCCCTCATCAAGTTCTTCCAGGGCAAGCTTGATCTTGGCAAAGTTGTACACGCAGTCACTGCCTCTCAAATCAAAAGAGATCTGTGGCTCCATTCCATAATCCCTCCAGTGATTTCTAACCCATTCGAGTCACCGAGGCCCATCGTTATTCCCCATACAGGTTGTCTCTTCGTCCTCGAGCTGCGCCACGGGGTGCTCACCGCAAGCTGGACAGTGATCTTGTCTCACAGTGTCGATAATATTGAAGTCCATGGCCAGGGCATCGACCAGCAACAGCCTGTTCGTGAGCAATTCCCCGGCGCCCGTGAGGAATTTCAGCGCCTCCGCCGCCTGGATCGACCCAAGGATACCTGCCACAGCCCCCAGAATGCCGGCCTGGCTGCAGCTGGGAACAGAACCGGCAGGCGGGGGCGCTGAATAGACGCACCGGTAACAGGCGTTCCCGGGCACATAAGTCATTGCCTGCCCGTACCACCTCAGGATCCCGGCCTGAGAGAAGGGCTTGCCTTCCATAACGCAAGCATCGTTGATCAGGAACTTGGCCGGAAAGTTATCCGTCCCGTCGATGATAAAATCGTACTCTTTGATCAACGGTCTGATGTTATCCGCCCTGATCCTGAAAGAATGTGTGGCCACCCTGATATCGGGGTTCAGGGCAACTATCTTTTCTTCAGCCGAGAGAATCTTTTCTCTGCCCAAGTCAGCCGTAAAGTGGATGATCTGCCGCTGCAGATTGGATAATTCCACCCGATCACCGTCAACAATGCCGATCGTTCCCACCCCCGCCGCAGCCAGATAAAGGGCGCACGGTGATCCCAGGCCTCCGGCGCCGACGACCAAAACCCGGCCCTGCAGGATCTTGCCCTGACCCTTGCCCCCTATTTCCTTCAGGATAAGCTGGCGGCTATAGCGCTCGATCTGGGACTCGCTGAATTTCATGGCGATTGCTCCGTTTCAAGTTCCACTTTAGGACCTGTTCCTGTGAACATCGGCAATGACACCGCCAGCCTGCTTCTTCCGGCAGACGGGGCAGAGCTGCTCACCGGACAACTCCTGCCCGACGAGTTCTGAAATGTGCGCCTGGTAGGGACGGGAGATAAATGGCCTGCCGCACCCGGCGCATCGCTCCATATCAAACTCCTTGTTCCAGATGGCATAATGATCGGCTGTTCTGACCACGTCGATCGCCTTCGTGGGGCAGATCTCGGCGCAAGCGCAGCAGCCGATGCAGTCCGGCGAGGCCTCCCCGTAAGGGGTGTCGATCCGCTTGTCCGTCCCCCGGGAAACAGCCGTGATGGCGCAGGCACCGAGCGTCTCGCAGGCGTTGGTGCACAACCGGCACATGATGCAACGCTCATCCGGGTCTGCCGCAGGAACACTGCCGGGGCAGCCATACTCCCGGTACAGGTCTTGTATAAACTCGCTGCCCGGCGCCCGCCGGTGCAGCAGCATGATTATGTTGCGCCTAATCTGTTCAATCTCCGGAGTTGTTGTCCGCACCTCGATCTCCCCGGTCACCGGATAGGTACAGGAGGCCACCAACCGGGCGGACCCGCCGGCTATAACCTCAACCATGCACAAGCGGCAGACACCCTTCCCACCGAAGGCCTCATGGTAGCAGAGGGTGGGAATACGGATCCCCAGACCCCTGGCCACATCCAGCAGTGTTTCTCCCGGACTGGCCGTGGTTTCGATCCCGTCAATGATGATCTTCATATAACCCACCCCCTAGCGTATTTTGACGGCTTGGAACCGGCAGTTGTTGATACACTCACCGCACTTGATGCACTTGGCGGCGTCGATGACATGCGGTTGCTTTTTCTCACCGGTCACAGCATCCGCCGGACACTTCTTGCGGCATAGCCCGCACCCGGTACAGAGATCGGCGTCAATGTAGAACTCGGTCAGTTCCTTGCAGACCCCGGCCGGGCAGCGGTGATCGATGATATGGGCGAGATATTCATCGCGGAAGTACTTGAGGGTGGACAGCACCGGGTTGGGCGCCGTTCGACCCAGGGCGCACAGGGATGCCGCCTGCACCGTGGCGCTCAAGTTCTCCAGCAGATCGAGATCGGCAATAGTGCCGTGGCCCTCGGTGATCCGGGTCAATATCTCCAGCATCAGGCTGATCCCCTCCCGGCAGGGGGTGCACTTGCCGCAGGATTCGCCCGCCAGGAAGTTGACGTAGTAACGGGCGACCTCCACCATGCAGGTACGGTCGTCCATCACGATCAGGCCACCGGAGCCCATCATCGAGCCGGCTGCGGTCAGAGAGTCGAAGTCCACTGCCAGGTCGAGCAAGTTGGCCGGGATACAGCCGCCGGATGGTCCACCAGTCTGCACGGCCTTGAAGCGGCGCCCCTTCGGGATGCCGCCGCCGATGTCGAAGATGATCTCCCGCAGCGTGGTGCCCATAGGCACTTCCACTAGACCGGTGTTGACCACCTTGCCGACCAGGGAGAAAACCTTGGTGCCCTTGCTGCCCGCCGTGCCGATCGCTGCAAACTCGGCAGCTCCGCGATCGATGATCACCGGCACATTCGCCCAGGTCTCCACATTGTTGATCACAGTGGGCTGCCCCCACAATCCCTTGGCGGTGGGGAATACGTACTTGTCCCGCGGCTCCCCCGGATTCCCCTCGATAGAGGCGATCAGGGCCGTCTCCTCGCCGCAGACAAAGGCGCCCCCGCCCCGGACGACTTCGATGTCGAAGTCAAGCCCGCTGCCTTGGATGTGGTTGCCCAAGTAACCTGCAGCCCGGGCGTCCCGGATCGCCTGGTTGAGATTGACCACCGCCAGGTCGTACTCGTCACGGACATAGATAAAGCCGGCAGAGGCGCCGATGGCGTGGGCGCAGATGATCATCCCCTCCAGCACCGTGTGCGGGTCGCCCTCCATGATACTGCGATCCATGAAAGCGCCGGGGTCGCCCTCATCGCCGTTACAGATCACGTAGCGGGGAGCATGATCCACTACAGCACAGCTCTTCCACTTGCGGCCGGTGGGGAAGCCCCCGCCGCCGCGGCCGCGCAGGCCCGACGCCAGCACTTCGTCGATCACCTGGGCCGGACTCATGGCCAGCGCCTTGCGCAGCGCCTGGTAGCCTCTCCGGTCAAGGTAGTCCCGGATATCGGCCGGGTCAATCTCGCCGATATTGCGCAGGGCCAGCTTGTGCTGCTTCTTATAAAAACCGGTCTCGTGGTGCGACCGGTAATGCTGCTTGGTGACCGGGTCGCGGTACAGCAACCGTTGTACCAGCGTCCCGTCCTGCAGACTCTTAACGATATCAGGCACGTCCTCTACAGTCACCTGACAGTAGGTGATATCATCCGGCAGGATCTTGACCAGAGGGCCTTTTTCACACAAACCGTTGCAGCCGGTGGACTTGGTCGAGGCCTGTACCGCGGTTCCAGTATCACTGGCCAGCAGGCTCCGCAATGATGCGAGCACATCCAGACTGCCGCTGGCCTGGCAGCCGGTACCGCAACAGACCAGGATCATTCTACTATTCATGTTGTTTTCAGTTGGCAACTGGCTCATCGACCCGCCCTCCGTATGTCTTGATGATCTCCCTGACAGCCGTTGCAGTGACCTTGGCATGAACCTTATGGTTCGCCACCAAGACCGGAGCGATGGCGCAGGCGCCCAGGCAGTTCACCGTCTCCAGCGAGAACTCGCCGTCCGCAGTCGTCTCCCCCGGTTTGATGCCCAGGCACTTGTGAAGTTCGTCGATGATCACCAGAGAGCCCTTGATATGACAGGCGGTGCCATCGCACGCCTTGAAGTTAATCCGGCCCCTGGGGGTCAGGCTGAAGGCCTTGTAAAAGGTGGCCATGCTGTAGACCTTGCCGAGCGGTACCTGCACATGGTCTGCGGTCAGACTCAGGGCCTCCCTGGGCAGGTAGTTGAACTCCTTCTGCAAATCCTGCATGATCGCCAGAATATAACGCTGTTCGGGCGGATACTGCCAGACGATCCGCTCCATTGAGTGTTGAACTGCCGCTTGCTGTGGGTCTACGGCCATCTCCGCTCCATCTCCTTTAGTGCAGGCATATGTGTGCCCGGATTCCCCGCCCGCCGGGCAAGCGCCCGAATCGGGCACCCGACGGGCGCAGCACGCCTGAAGAAACAGCTTCAGAGCTTGCCTGATGTTCATCATACGGCTACCCCCATGTTTACTTCGCTCACCATTCAGGTAACGATTCGATCACAACTTAAGGAAGCGAAGCTTCTGACTTTGAAAAAGGTATTAGCCCCCGACATTTTTTCTTTGATTGTCTCCTCATATGAAAGAGGGCCTAGACACTAACTGCAGCAGGAACAGGCAACAGGGGCAGAATCCCTGTTATTCCGCCCCCGCTCCCATATTCTTAACCGCCCGCCATTCTGGGGAACAACGCCAGCTCGTCAGTGCCCGTTAAAGCCGTTTCCAACCCCGCCAGATGCTCGATCGCTCTCCCGTTAACCAGCACAATTACCTTGCCGCTGAGTTGACGCTGGCCTTCGGCTGAGCCCTCGGCATAGATCCACCTGGTGAACTCGCCGCCGTAAGCGCCGCACAGGGCGTCCAGCAATTGGCGAACGGTGCCTGCGGTATAGGCGGTAGTTTCCTTAGCATTGGTAAGCTCTCTGAGCAGGGCGAAGAACTTGACTTTCATAGAAAACTCCCCTAGAGACCGAGTTCGGTGCGCTTGGCCTCGGTCGGTCTGCCTGCGACGTCCCACCCGCGCAACTCGTAGTATTCAGGCAGCATCTTATCGAGATGATTGACAGCGCCCTTGCACGGGCCAACCTTCACCGGATCGTTCAGGAGACGGGGAGGCAGGGTGTCATCCTTGGCTGTGAAGCCATTCTCCAGGTTGAAAAGTCGCTCCATGTTCCAGATCCGCTCGCCAGCCGCCAGGATATCTTCTACACTGTATTCGATGCCGGTTGCTTTACTCAGTTGCTCCGCAATCTCGGGCCCGCCGATGGCGAAGGTCAGGAAGAGGCAGATCCCGCAGGAATCGACGGCAGCGGTCAAGTCCTGGAAGATCTTGGTCCATCCAGCCTTACCCTCAGTGGCCAGGTTGTCCAGCTTCTGGGGGATACCCAGGATCTCCGGCGCGGTCATGTAACCACGCACATGGCAGCCGCCCCGGTTGTTAGTAGCGTAGTTCAAACCCATTCCCTGCAGCGCCCGGGGATCGTAGGCCGCCATCTCCTGCTTCTTGCAGGTCATGGAGAGCTCGGGGTGGCCGTACTTCAGACCCAACCGGTAGGAACCTTCGGCGATCTCGTTGCCAAAGCCTTCGCGGTAGGCAGTTTTACGAGTCAACTCGACCATGGCGGCAGCGTCGCCCCAATTGAGAGGGCCGCCAGTTTCGACCCCGGTAATGGCGCCAATCTCATAGAGCTCATAGGCGCAGGCAATGGTGCTGCCCAGGGTGATCGGGTCCATCCCCAGCTCGTTGCAATAGTTGTTGGCCTTGATGATGGCGGCCAGGTTGTCGATGCCGCAGTCGGCGCCGAAGGACCAGCCCGCCTCGTACTCGGGGCCCTCGCCAAAGCCGGCGAAGGGACCGTCGGGAACATTGGTGATCCGGCCGCAGCCAATGCTGCAAGCCATGCAGCCCTTGTTGCGGACCAGGTACTTGGCGGTCAGGGCCTCACCGCTGGTAGGCTCTGCGTAGGGGGTGGAACCGGAATCGCGGAAATTGTCCACCGGGTACCCGCCCGACTGGTCAAGAATATTGACCAGGATCTCCGTCCCATAGAGGGGGAGGCCCTGTCCGGTAACCGGATTGTTCTTGACAATTTCTCTGGCCCTGACGAGAGCGTCTAAAAAGGCCTCGTTATCGGCCACCTTGATTCCGCCGCTTCCCTTGACCACAACAGCCTTCAGATTCTTGAAGCCCATCACCGCCCCGACGCCGGAACGACCGGCCGCACGGGTGTAATCGTTCATAATGCAGGCGAAGAGCACCTGATTCTCGCCGGCAGGCCCGATGCAGGCCACCTTGGCATCGTAATCCGTCTCGTTCCGCAGGGTATCGGTAGTCTCGTTGACATCCTTGCCCCAGAGATGTTCGGCTGAGCGGATCTCCACCTTGTCGTCGTTGATCCAGAGGTAGACCGGTTTCTCCGACTTGCCCTCGAAGATGACGGCATCATAACCGGCATATTTCAATTCCGGTCCCCAGTAGCCACCGGAGTTAGAGGCCGCCATGGCGCCGGTCAGGGGGGCCTTGGTGACCACGTTGTAGCGGCCGGCATTGGTGGCCAGGGTGCCAGTCAGCGGACCGGTTACAAAGAGGATGTTGTTTCCCTCGCTCAGAGGCTCAACCAGGTGGTCACAATCCTTCAGCCAGAGCCTGGTTCCAAGTCCGCGGGCACCAATATACTTCTTCGCCTCAACCGGATCGAGCGTTTCTTTTTTAATCTCACCAGTGGTCAAATTTACTCTTAAAACCTTTCCTACCCAACCGTACATTATTTGG
>JBEKKU010000118.1:0-7286 GCA_050010575.1 Thermacetogeniaceae bacterium
GCTGGTTGCCAGACAACATCCACCTCGTTCTGATCGGCAGGGCGCGCCCGCCTCTCAACCTCTACCGGGAGCGATGCCGTGGCGAACTCTTGGAAATAGGCCAGCCGGAACTACAATTTTCCGCCACCGAGACCGGAGAGTTGATGGCTCTGCTGGGCATTGGCCTTCAGGGGCAGGATCTGGCGGACATCCAGTCCTGGAGCGAGGGATGGGCGATCCTGGTCGGCCTGCTGGGCATGTGGCTGCAATCAGGCGGCGACTGGAGACAAGTCTTGCCAACCAAGGACAGTCAAAACTTCGGGCACTTCAAAGCCCTGAGCCGGTTGCTCCTGAAATCCCTGCGGACCGATCTGCACTCATTCCTGCAGGATGCCTCGCTGCTGCCCTATCTTGATGCAAACCTGTGCAACACCGCCCTGCAGCGCCGCGACAGCAGCGGTAAGCTGGAGGAGCTGCAATCCTGCGGCATCTTGAGCCGGATTGATCAGGAAACGGTCACTTGGCGGCTGCATTCTTTGATGTCTGAGTGCCTAAGGCAGGAAGCACTCCGTGAGCGAACCCCGGATCAGGTCATCGCCATCAGGCAGCGGGCTGCCGGTTTTCTAGAGGAGAAGGGAGACATCGACCGCGCCCTGGAGCAAATTGCCGCCTGCGGTGATTGGCCGCGGGCGCTTGATCTGATCCACCGTTCTGGGGACAGCTACTTCTTGCGGTACGGACGCCTGGACGCCCTCCACGGCTGGATCGCCCGCGCCCCGGCGCACCTGGTGGCCCGTGACCACTGGATCATGTATTTCCAAGGGATGAGCCTGCTGCACGTCAAGCCGGACGAGGCGCTGGTAACACTCTCTGAGGCTGCAGATCTGGCATCGAAACATGGAGATATCAGATGCCAGCTTCGTTCCCTGCTGCTGGTAATGGGCGCCCACGCCATGGGCAGTGACGCCAGGCAGCTCATGGAAACAGCGGCCCGAATCCCCTTGGCCGCATCCCTATTGAAAGATTCCTGGTTGCGGGGAGTCGTCCTGGTAGCCGAACTGGGACGCGCCACCTGGAGCGACGACCTGAGGCGAGGCGTCTGGCTGGGCTGGCTGGCAGGCAAGGCCGGCCTCGACGACGAGTCCAGGATGACCCGGGTATTCTGCAGCAGCATTATCCAATACCGGCTCGGCCACCTGGACAGCGCCAGGCGGCAGCTCGAAGAACTGCTGGCTGATCCCTACGTGCAGGAGAATGAACGCTGGACAGGAACGGCCGACACCATCTATGCCGCCGTCTGCATGCTGAGCGGAGACCATTCGAAGATGCTGGATATCTGTCGGGAATTGCTGTGCCTCGGCCAGAAATATAAAGTACCCTTTCAACTCGGCGTCGCTCACCGCTACCAGGCCGTGTTTCAACAGCGGGAGGGCAACCTGGCGGAGGCCCGAAGCGAATATGAAGCCTCACGCATTTTCTTTAGCCAGGCCAACAACCTCTTTTTCGCCCGCTTGACCGATCTCGAACTGGTAGCGCTGCGGGTGGAGACCGGAGAAGAGGATCCCCGAGAGTTGCTGGACGAGGCCAAGCGCTTATTGGACAGTTTACAGAAGCTGCACGCCGGGCATGGTCTGGACGATTATGCTGTTTCCGGCGTCGGATTCATCGCCATGAAGGCCGGTGACCTGACCACGGCGCAGCAGCTATTCGAAGAGCTCCGCCATAATTGCACGCGGAAGGGTGCCCGCCATGAGCTGGCTGGCATATACCTGCTGCTGGCACAGCTGCATCTTGTGCAGGGGGACGAGAGCACCTGCGATGCTTGTCTGCGCCAGGCACTCGGGGCCGCGGAAACCGCCAAGTGGGAAAACTTCTGGGACTGGCGGGCCGAGGTCGTGTATGCGATGTGCTGGCGGGCGCTGGCCAGGGGCATCCACCCGTACTGGGCGGCCCGGCTACTGCGCCGCTGGTTCCCACAGTCTATCTTCCGTGAAGCCGGTTTCCTCCTGGCCTCGGATAAGGAGGAGATCCGCGCCACTGCATCGGTAATGGTGCAGGAACTAGCCGGCCGGGCCGGCCGGCTAGCCGTGCACGCCAACTGCCTGGGCTGTTTCCGACTGTTCATCAACGGTATAGAGATACCGAGATCCGAATGGAAGACCCAGAAAGACGAGAAATTGTTCAAGCTGCTGCTGATTTCTAAGCACAATTTGACCAAGAAAGTAGTCATCGCAAAGCTGTGGCCGGATTCCGAGCCCTGGGCAGGCGACGCCAGCCTGCGCACTGCCCTGGCCCATATCCGCAGAACGCTCGGTCTTGACCGCTACGGGATCATGGGGGTGGAGAGGCAACACGGTCAGGTCTGCCTCACCTCCGAGATGGAAATCCATACCGATTACCAGACGTTTGCCGATGTAGCCCGGGACGGGTTGCGGCTGGCCGATTGCGGCGACTCCAGAGCCGCCCCCGTGCTGAACCGGGCCAGAGAACTGTATGGAGGGGTCTTCCTTCCGGATGATCTGTATGAAGACTGGCTGGCTGATACCCGCACCTGGCTGCAGGATCTCTACCTGCAGGTCCTGTCCAGCCTGATCGACATCTATCAGAAGCAGGACCAGGCAGGGGCAGCCCTGGATGCCTGTCAACGGTATCTGACGTTAGAACCGGACGACGAGCAGGTGATCAGGACTGCCATGAAACTATACCGGAGTCTGGGCCAGCGTCAGAAGGGTATCGATCTGTTCCAGCAGCTGTCTGCCATACTGGCCGATAATTACGGAATCAAGCCATCCCCGGAGACGGTGGAGCTCTACGAGCAGCTCAAACAGTAGGCAATCCCCCGACAGGAGGGAATTATATGGCGGTCTACCCCTTGGTGCATACCCAGCTAATACCACCCCGGCTCAAGCAGAGGATCAGGCGCAGCCGGCTGTTCGAACTCGGACAGTCCGTTCTGCGCCACCGCCTGATCACTGTTGTCGCACCCGCCGGCTTTGGAAAGAGCGTCTGGGTCTCCTCGCTGCTCGATAAACCGGGATGGCCCCCTTCAGCCTGGCTAAGTCTCGACAGTCATGATACCCTTCCATCCATCCTGCTCTATCACCTGATCCATGCCGTCCGGGTAGTCTCCCCGCAATTTGGAGGAGAATCCCTGCGCACCATGAACAGCCTTGAGGATCCCGGACGGGATTGGATGATTGCCCTGACCACCGTGCTAGCCGATCTGGAACGGGAACAGCAGATGATGCTGGTGCTCGACGATCTGCATATCATTGAGCACAGCCCTGCAGCCTGCAGCGTGATCGCCTGTCTGGCCCGGCAACTGCCGGATAACCTCCACCTGGTCATGATCAGCAGAAACAGCCTGACCCCGCATTTGTGCCCGGAGCAATGCCACGGTGATTTGTTATCAATCGGCAGCGCTGAGCTGACATTCTCGGTTGCAGAGGCCGGGGAACTGCTGGCATTGCTCGATGTCAACCTTACACCACAGGAGGTTGCCAGCATTCATGCTGTTACTGAAGGCTGGGCGATCGGTCTGCGCCTAGCCGGAATGCTGCTCACGCAACCGGGCAGCGACCGGAAGCAGGTTATAGCCACCCTGCACAGGAGAGATGGTCTGCACGTGCACCTGAGCCATGACCTGATCGCCTCCCTGCCGCCGGATCTCTCCACTTTCATCCTGGATGCTTCGCTGTTGCCCTTCCTGGAGGCCAGGCTGTGCGATACCGCCCTGCAGCGCTGCGACAGCGCCGAGAGACTCCGGGAACTGCATGCCTGCGGCATTCTGAGCCGGATGGATGGCACCGCCGTCACCTGGCGCCTGCACCATTTGATGGGTGAATACCTGGCGCACAGGGCATTAAAAGAACGTCCACCGTTTTTTATCGATGCTGTCAGGCACCGGGCGGCGGCATACCTGGAACAGCTCGGGGATATCGACCACGCCCTGGAGTTGGTGGTGGCCTGCTCCGACTGGGTGCAGGCGGCCAGCCTGATCAGCAAGTACGGCGACTCCCATTTTTTGGCAACCGGGCGCCTGGATGCACTCCATGGCTGGCTTGCTTGCCTGCCCCAATCGCTAGTGGCCGGTGAGCAGTGGCTGCTGTATTTCCAGGGCACGAGCCTGGTGCACCTCAACCCGGACCAGGCCTTGGAAACCCTGTCCGCCGCCGCCGACCTGAGTGGCGCCAGGGGGGATATCAGGTGCCGGGTGCGCTCCCTGCTGCTGATGATTGCTGTCTACACCTTCGCCAACAATGTCCGGATGATCAGGGAAACGGCCGCCCGGATGCCACTGGCTGCCTCGCTGCTGCGGGACTCCTGGTCAAGAGGAGCCGTTTTGGTAGCCGGCCTGAGCTATGCCGCCTGGAGCGATCAGCTGCGGCGCGGAGTCTGGTTGAGCCGGCTGTCCGGTAATATCAGGCTCGACGACGAGTCCAGAATGGCCCGGCTGATGTTCAGCAGCATCATCCAATACCGCCTGGGCAATCTAGACGCCGCCAGTCAGATGATCGAGCAGGCGCTAGCAGAACCGTACGTGCGGGAGAATGAGCGTTGGACCGGCACAGCCTATGTGATCTACGCCGCCATTTGCATGCTGGCGGGAGATCATGACAAGTTACTGTTGATCTGTGGCAAATTGCTGCACCTCGGCCACAAATACAATGTGCCGCACCAACTGGGCAGCGCCCATCGCCATCAGGCGCGCCTGCTCCAGCGGGAAGGAAAACTGGCCGAGGCGCAGGCTGAATTTGAGCTATCCCGCGGGTTTTTCCTGAAGGCCAACAATATTTTTTTCTCCTACCTTACCGAGCTCAACCTGGTTGCGCTGCGGATCGCGTCGGGCGAAAATCCCGCCGGTTTGCTGGACGAGTCCCGCTACTTGCTAAAAAAACTACAGGCCATGCCCGGAGGGCAGGGCCTGGACGACTACGCCCTGTCCGTGGCCGGATCTATAGCAATGGAGGCCGGGGAAATGGAGGCAGCGCGGCAGTTGTGGGAACAGGTATGCTCCAACAGCAACCGGAAGGGAGCACGGCAGATCCTGGCGGGCACCCGTCTGCTCCTGGGGTACCTCAGCTTGCTGCAGGGAGACCCGAATACCTGCGACAGCTACTTGCGCCTGGGCCTGGGGGCGGCAGAAACTACCGGATGGGAGAATTTCTGGACCTGGTACCCCGAAGCAATTTACAGTATGTGCTGCCGCGCCCTGGCACGCGGCATCCATCCCCGCTGGGCGCTACGCATACTGCGGCGCTGGTTTTCCAGGCGCCTGCTTCAGGAAGCCGGCTTGTTTCTCGCATCGCACTGCGGGAATGAACGTTCCGCCATCGCCGGAATACTTCAGGATCATGCCCGGTCCACCGGCAAGGTAATCATTCATGTCAACTGCCTGGGAGGTTTCCAGGCCTTTGTCAACGGTACCGCAGTGGCCAATAGCAGTTGGAAAACCCAGAAGGCCGAAAAGCTGTTCAAACTGCTGCTGGTCGGTGGTGGCAAATGCCTCAAAGAGCAGGCAATCGACCAACTGTGGCCGGAATCGGATCACCATACCGGCGACTCCAACATGCGGATGGCCCTGACGCATATCCGCAAGGCGCTCGGGCTCGACCAACACGGTGTCGAGGAAGTGAGCCAGCGGCGCGGGCTGATCTATCTCGGCCCCGAAATGGAGGTCTACACCGACTATAAATTATTCGCCGCCGCCGCCCATGACGGTTTGCGGTACACAGAGGCCGGCGATCCCAGGGCCGGCCGCCTGCTGAAGCAGGCTGCAGGGCTGTTCCGGGAGGGTTTTCTTCCCGACGACATCAATGACCGATGGACGGCCGGGCGGCGCACACAACTGCACCGCCTGCAGATCCAGGTCCTGCAGAGGTTGATCGAATATCACCGGGACCGGGGAAATCAGGCTGCCGCCCTGGAGGCCAGCCGGCAGTATCTGAAGTTGGAACCGACCGACGAACGGACCGTCCGGACGGCCATGGAACTGTCCTGGCAGACCGGACAGAGGCAGCAGGTGGAGGAACTATTTCAGCACCTGGCCAGCATGCTGGCCGCTGACTACGGTATCACACCCGCGCCGGAAACGTTAGCCCTATACGAACGCTTGCTGAGCCAAAGCAGGTCTATATAAACAAGCCAGACGGGGATTACGGCTGCCGCTGCTTTCACCACGCGGGACTGGTGCCCCCGCAGGCAGTACCCGTGCCAAACACACCAAACATAAGGGTGGCTCACGTAAAGCCGGAGCCGCCCTTGGTTTGCAGTTGGCGTGACTCTTAACCGTGAACGTTGAGGAGCTTCTCGATCATGGCGCAGGCCTCTGCCCTAGTGGTTTCCGCCCCTGGTCTGAAGATATGGTCGGGGTAGCCGATCAGGCCATATTCGACCGCCACTACGACGAACCCCCTTGACCACCAGGAGATATTGCCGTCATCGACAAATCCGGTATGCAGGCCCATCTTTGATTTGGCCTCATCCGTCCTGCCCATAGCCTGAACCAGCATGCAGGCCATTTCCTCCCTGGTGATCGGCTTGTCTGGAGCAAACATCTCATTGCCATATCCGTAGACGATGCCCGCTCTAGTGGCATTCTCCACCGAACTATAGAACCACTGTCCGGAGAAGATATCGTTGTAGTCAGGCATTGCATAGTTGTACCTGCGCAGTTCCAATGCCCTGTTCAGGATGCATACGAACTCTGCCCTGGTGATGATGCTATCCGGTTTGAACGTACCGTCGGGATAGCCATACACATATCTATGGATGCTCAGATCATTGATAGCGTCGAACGCCCAGTAGCTGGCAAGAACGTCGGCGAAGACGGGGGCAGGAACCGGTGGTGGCACCTCGATCGTGGTGAACTGTTTTACCTCACCCTTGTACAATCCGCCGCTGCTCTTGGCATAAGCCTGGAAGTAGTAAGTCATTCCCGCCTGCAGGCCACTCAGGCTCACCGTAAAGGAGCCGGCGTGGCTGTCAGTGCCTGCCTGCAGTATATTGCCGAGGCTGTCCGAAAAGGTGCCCCAAAGGAAGCCGTACCCGACGATGGTTACCCCGCCGTTGTTGGTGATACTGCCGCCCAGCACAGCGGAGTTGCTGGTAATGTCATTAACGAGGGTTGTTTGTACGGTCGGAGTTGCACCACCGCCCCCACCGCCGGTGTTGTTCTGGGCCGCCTGCACAATCACCTTGTAGTCCACCGGGTTGCTGGTCACATCGCCGATGCTGGCGGTCACCTGCCCTGAACCGGCGGCCACCGGGGTCAGGATGCTGCCGGAGAGGCTGGCCCCGGTGCTGCC
>JBEKKU010000119.1:0-7161 GCA_050010575.1 Thermacetogeniaceae bacterium
TAAACAGACCGGATGCATATTGTCATCTGCCAGACATTATATTTATTGTACTTTTAGATCTGACTTCCGACCTCTTGCCTCTTGCTTCTGTATATACTAGGCCAGTTTTTCGATCTGGGTAAACTCCAGTTCGACCGGCGTCTCCCGCCCAAACATGGAGACCAACACTCTAAGCTTGCTCTTTTCCGGGTAGATCTCCTCCACAGTACCGATGAAGTTCTCGAAGGGGCCGGTGATCACCCGCACGCTCTCACCCAGGTCCAGGTTGATCCTGGTCCGAGCCTCCTCCAGACCCATCTGGCGCATGATGCTACGCACCTCGGTCGGCAGCAGCGGGATCGGCTTATTGCCCGAGCCCACAAAACCGGTGACGCCGGGAGTATTGCGGACCACGTACCAGGAGTCGTCGGTAAGGATCATCTCCACCAACACATATCCGGGAAAGATCTTACGCTTGGTAATCTTGCGTTTGCCGTCTTTGATCTCGACCTCGTCCTCCATGGGCACCAGGACTCGAAAGACCTTCTCCTGCATGCTCATGGACTCAACCCGCTTCTCCAGGTTGGCCTTGACCTTGTTTTCATATCCGGCGTAAGTGTGAATCACATACCATTTCTGTTCCATAAAAACCAGGGACCCTGGGGCCCCCACCTCCCTGGGAAACTACTTCCGCGCTCGCCCGGCTACCCGCCGGGCGCCCTCTGGGCGCGGCACCCTCGTCGGCTTACAAGATATAGTTCAAAAGCAGGCTCAAGATCGAGTCCACGATCCAGATCAGAGCCGCCACGATCACCACGGAGCCAATTACCACAGCAGTGTAGACTACCAGTTCCGACCTGGTTGGCCAATGCACCTTTTTCAACTCGGCCCAGGCACTCTGTAAGAACTTGACCGAATCCTGAATAAATTGGCCTCTGGGCTTCCCGGATTCCTTCCTGACAACCTTGGGCGCTGTTTCTTTGCCCTTGCCTGGCACTGCCGGCCCCTTCTGGGCAGCTTCCGGCCGAGACTTCCCACCGCCCTTGACCAGCTGCAAAAAGTTTTGCATCCGGTTCGGGGGTACCGGAGTCTCCGCAACTGCAGTCTTTTCCTGTTCTGCTGCTGTTTTTACTTTGTCACCCTGGGCCTTGGAGCCTTTCTTCGCTTTAACCGTACCGGCCTTCTTACCCATGCCGCGCCTTCACATCCTTTTGGCAGTCCTAACTCGCGCCCGGTGCCGAGCCAGGTTCCCCTGGCACCGCCCGGCACCACTGTCACCCCAACAAATAACCGCTACTTCGTTTCACGATGCAGCGTGTGGATTTTACAAACCGGGCAAAACTTCTTAAACTCGATCCGTTCCGGGTTGTTCTTCTTGTTCTTCTGCGTGGTATAGTTACGGTTCTTGCAATCCGTACAGGCTAGCGTAATCCCGACACGCAACCTGGCCACCTCCTGCTATTAGAGCTTTACAAATAAAAAAAGACCGAAACTTTACTAAGCATGCAGACATTGCACTTTACTTTAGCATAGTCCCGCGTGGCCTGTCAATATATAGAACCGAGAGCGCCGTAAATTTCCTCAAAGAGTGGTTACCCCTATTACTCCTGATTGATCCGATCGCTAACACCAACGCCCAACAGAGGTGTGAAAATATCTCCGCAAGGCCTACCAAGGCAAAAAAGTTCCCTGCTGAGCAGGGAACCAGGCTAGGTCAAAATAAATAATAAAGAATGATTAGGCTTTTGCTTCAGCTTTATTGATCCGCACTACAGCATCAACCGGGCAAGCTCTGAAACACCGGGCACACCGGGTGCAGACATCCTTGTCAATGGCATATTCGGCGCTTCCGTTTACCTTTACATAAACCGCACCGCTCCCGCCATCATTCTCACAGACAAACCAGCAGGCAGCGCAGTCCATACAGAGGTCCGGCTTGATCTCAAAATCGAACTTATACGTTTTCTTCTCCTCGGCCATGCTTATTCCCCCTTCCAAATATATAGGAACGTCTTACTCTCTTTTGGGAAACTATTCGCCAGTTAAATCTAAATTCCTTCCTCGGAAAATTTTCCTCGGAAAAATATTAATTATTTTCATTTAATTATACCGGGTTCACCCTGGGATCATGACAACCTGTCGCTTAGGATAGTTTCAGCAGGGTAGAGGCATTTTGATAGAGGATACGATCCCGGTCATCGGGTGGCAGATCTAAGTTGCTGATCTTGATAAGTTCCTCATGCTGACCAGTCCAGGGGGAATCGGTGCCGAAAAGCACCCGGTCCGCCCCGTGGGCTTTGATCAGCCGGGTCATGCCAGCAGAGCCGAGTTCTGCATAAGAGAACGAGGTATCGAAATAGATCTCCGATCCCACCAAGTACCGGGCCACTTCTTCCCAACACCGGAAGCCCCCCATATGAGCAGCCACGATCCGGCCGCCGGGGAACTGGCATAAGACCCTCGCCAGCCGTTCCGGTGCACAGTGCACCGGCGGAGGCAACCCGATGTCCACGCCGGCGTGGAACAGGATGACCAGGCCTTCCCGGAACAGGGTCTCGTATACCGGCCACATCCGCTCCTCATCCACGAAAAAATCCTGGTAATCAGGGTGGAACTTGACTCCTGGCAGGCCATCCGACTTGATGCGCCCGATCTCCGCCCGCCAGTCTACCAGGTCCGGATGCAGCGCCCCAAAGAAGACCAGCCTCGGACCCGCCTGATTTGGTACTGTCAACCCATAAGCCTGTTCTGCAGCTGCCCATTCGTTGATCCGCCTTACCTGCTGCGGCCGGGTGGCCACCGGCTGCACCACGGACAGGGAGATACCCGCCTCTTTCATGGAGTGCCGCAGGTCAGACACCGTTCCGTTCAGGTGCGGCTCGATCCCACCGTTGGCCGCCAGCTTGGGAATCGCCCTAGGGGCCAGGGCATCTGGAAAGCAATGGACATGGAAATCGACCACCATGCTGCTGTCCTCCATCAGAGTGATTACGACACTAGTGTGCCACCCGGTGCAGCATTTGTCCATCACCCCATACCCCAGAACGAAGGCTTTGGCTGGCATTCGGCCGCTCCCGAAATATTAATGCAATTCGCAGGCAGTTCCACTGATGCGATTCCAGGGCCTCAACCACGTTCTTTTTGAACACTTCAAGGCTGACGGCTTCAATGACAGACAGTAATATGAGGCGATATTGGTAAAACCAATTGCAGAAAGGATACAGAATTGCAAAACTTTAAGCAATAGGCTCGCCCGCAGGCGTGAAATACTGGTGAGAATAACTTAGCGCCACGTTGACCAAGCCGATCATCACCGGCACCTCGATCAGCGGGCCGATGACAGCGGCGAAAGCCTGGCCGGAGTTGATCCCGAATACCGCCACCGCCACGGCAATGGCCAGTTCAAAGTTGTTGCTGGCGGCAGTGAAGGCGAGCGAGGTGGTCTGGCCGTAGTTGACCCCCGCTTTCATGCTGATGAAGAAGGAGACAAAGAACATCACCATGAAGTAGATCAGCAGCGGCACGGCGATCCGCACCACGTCCAGGGGCAGATTGACGATAAACTTGCCCTTCAAAGAGAACATGATCATAATGGTGTAGAGCAGGGCGATCAGGGCTACCGGACTGATGGTGGGGATGAAGCGTTTGTCGTACCATTCCTTGCCCTTGACCGGGATCAGGGTGAACCTGGTGATCATGCCCGCCAGGAAAGGGATACCCAGATAGATGGCCACGCTCTTGGCCACTTCCGCCATGGAGACATGGATGACGGTGATCTGCCCGGCTAAATGCAGCCACTGCGGTACCAGGGTGATGAAAAAGTAGGCGTATACTGAATAGAAAAATACCTGAAATAGAGAGTTGAAGGCCACCAGGGCAGCGGCGTACTCGGAATCACCGTGCGCCAGGCTGTTCCAGACGATGACCATGGCGATGCAGCGGGCCAGCCCGATCAGGATCAACCCGACCATATACTCCGGGTAGCCCCGCAGGAAGACGATCGCCAGGATGAACATCAGGATGGGCCCCACGATCCAGTTCTGGATGAGAGACAGGCTCAAGACCTTGACGTTCTTGAATACCTTCCCCAGCTCCTCATATCGCACCTTGGCCAGCGGCGGGTACATCATGACGATCAAACCGACGGCGATGGGGATGGAGGTGGTGCCCACCGATAGCCTGTCAAGCAGCCTGGCGATGCCGGGAAAGATATAGCCGCCTCCGACACCGATGGCCATGGCCAGAAATATCCATAACGTTAAAAACTTATCCAGCGCAGAAAGCCCTATCTTACTCTTTTCAGCCATTAAATTCTCCTCCATAAATCATAACTATGATTAATGAAACGCTATTGACCATGCCCCAGGTCATCTGTGCAACGAGGGTGCTTCTTCGTTAGAACCTGCTCAGCGCTCATGTGCCTGGCCGGAAGACTGATCAACTCCTGTAACAGCTCGCCCGCAGCCCTGATCGCCTCGGGATCGAGATAGTAGTAAATCCATTTCCCATCCCGCTTGTCCGTGATCAAACCGGCCTGGCGCAAGATTTTCAGGTGATGGGACACGGCTGGCTGGGAAAAGGGCAGCACATCCATGATCTCGCAGACACACATCTCGCCATCCCGCAGCATGGCCAGGATGGTGAGGCGTGTCTCGTCAGCCAGCGCCTTTAAAAGCTCCGACAATTTCCGCAGATCGTTTCTAATGTCTTTTTGGGGCATCTGTTTCACGCCATCAGCCCTCCTCTGGTTCAGTTGTTTTTATAGAGCTGTACCAACCCATCCCTTCCTTGTGGTTCCTTTGCCAGCCAGGGAAGGCAGACTGTTCTCCGGGCCAGGGTTTCTGTCCAGTGCCGCCAGGGCTCTCCGGACTCTGTCCGGGATGCCGCAACTGCTCCGCCAGCATCCGCAAACCGGCGATCCCCGCCAGAGAAACCGTAAGCGATCACCCCCTCGGGCATTCCGGGTTGGGAGATGCTCCGCAGACCCCCGTTGAACAGCACATTGCCGGGTCATAGATGGCAATTTCTTTCATTAGATAAGGCTCCCTATCGGACATTAATATATAAACGTATTTAACTATGTTTATGTATTATAATATAACTTCAACAAAAATGTTCAAGAAAAATTTTTACCCGCATCTTCTTGCAGGCAACTCCTGCCACCTGAACAGGAAGCGCTGGAGGAAAGAAGATGGAATATGATCCCTGGCAGGAGGTGGTCATTGATAAGAAGAACATATTAAATGGGACAAGCTTCGAGTAAGAGTTTGAAAGGAGAATGATCCGCATGAAAAAAAGCGTCGATCTGAAAAAGATTAAAAAGCAGGCCGAGGATTATTACCGCAACGGAGACTTCTTCTGTTCCGAGGCGATCGTCAAGACCATCAAGGATGAATTCGATCTACCGGTACCCGACGATGTGATCGCCATGGCGTCAGGTTTCCCTGTCGGCATGGGCGGCTCTGGCTGCACCTGCGGGGCGGTTGTGGGAGGGATCATGGCCCTCGGGCTGGTTTTCGGCAGGACCACGGCCAAAGATGCTAAAGTATCTAAAACGATGGTCCTCGCCAAGGAACTGCACGACACGTTTAAAAAGCAGCATAAAAGCCTGTGCTGCCGCGTCCTGACCAAAGACATGGAACTCGGCTCACCGGTGCACATGCAGCAATGCATCGCCTTTACCGGTGAAGTCGCCGAGGCGGCGGCCAAGATCATCGTCAGGGAACTGGCACCAGCACCCGCATAACAGGTGGGCGTTCCCGCCCTGATAATTGAACGTGCCATATTTTCAAAGCTGGCGAGCGCCGAGCGATGTTTTCCCCTGACCGCTCTCAGAAATAATCACCGACGCATCAACACGCCTTCAATATTTTGTGGCACTTGCATAAGGCGCCCTCACGGGGCTCAACAGACGCGTCATTTCCGGGTGTTAATCTCGGTCTCCCGGATCAGCAGGTACTGGTATGGTTCGTATTGTTCCTCTGGCATGATTAGGCTGAAATACCGGCAGCCCCAGTCCCATCCGGTCTCATCGGGAAGCCTGATCCGTTTGTACTTCAGACAGAGGCAGGTTCCATCAGCGCCCATGCGTTGGGCCAGGGCACAGGTAAGACAGGTTTTCTCCATGCGGACATCGCCCTTTCGCGCCAGACGTTTTGAACAGGATCTTATTGATGCGCGCAGCGCTTTTCCGGCCGGTCAGCCCAGAAAAAGCTTGATGCTGTTCTTGTCTTTAAGCTCGGTTTCCTTCAGCGACAGGTATTGCTGCCTGGTATAATCCTCGCCAGGGATAACTTCGGTGTAGTAACGGCAACCCCAGGACCGGTACGCCTCTTCGGCAGGAATGAACCTAATTCTCTTCACATTTAAAAAACTCGAATGTCAAAGACTTTTTTGATATCAACATATAACAAAACCATAAAAATGCAATTATAACCGGGTATAGTATTGTCCACCTGACAAAAAGAAATATTATTGCCGATAAAACTAATGATACATAACTGACGAACACTCCTAATTTGCTGCCTCTGAGCAGTTTTACTCCGGCTGCGCACCAATCAATAGCTCCTCACTGCTTCTCGCCGGAAGCCACGAAGATGCTGACACTGGCGCTGGCGCACCCGCATTCTGACTGTGAGCAGCAGCTCTCTCCTACATAGTCTACGACGACATTCTGCAGTCCCGCCTCTTTGAACCACTGCCTGATGTCATCACGCCGGAAGCCCAGCCAGTGGTCGTGCTGCTCCGTTCTTAAGAACTCGAAGTCATGTTCATCGAGGTCTGTTATGACCAGTTTGCCGCCAGGTTTCAGGATCCGCGCCATCTCACGGATCGCTTCGGGCGGGGACTCCACATGGTGAATGTACATATTCGCAAAAGCATAATCAACAGCGTTATCTGCAACTGGCAGGCTGGCCGCCTCTCCTACACGGCAGTCAACGAGAACGGAGTCGGCCAGCTTGGCTCTCATCTCATCCAGCATCACCTGGGAACGGTCAACTGCGATCACCTGCAGGCCCTGTTGAACCAGGCCCTCGGTGATAAAGCCTGTTCCCGCCCCGATATCGGCAGCCAGCTTCCCATTTTCCACGCCTGCTACGGAATATGCCTTCTCTCTTACGGCTTCGGAAAAGAAGCCCTTTCTAATTGAATCCCATTCTTTTGCCACCTCATCAAAATACT
>JBEKKU010000120.1:0-7012 GCA_050010575.1 Thermacetogeniaceae bacterium
GGGCACCCGGGTACCCGACCCAGAGGGTGCCCCGGTGGGGTGGGATAACATCTTCTAAGATTCAGATGGGGTTAAAACCCCATCTGAATCAAGAATTTGTTTATCTAAGTCAAGCCGGTGTATATGCCTCTCATGCCCTCTGCTTTGCCAGTGCAAAAAAAACGGGGTTTTCATCCCAGATTATAGCACAGATCGACGCTCACTGCCACCACAGAGAAGGGCTCGACAGGCTTGCCCCAAGGCATGCAGATTGTCCGGCATCAGTGGCGGGCACGGGCGAGGCGGCGGTAGATCCCTTGCAGGGGGCTGGTCGTGGAGAGGTCTACGGTGGGCGGGTCATTCGGCTCAGGCGCCAATATCACTCCGTAGCGAGCGATCAGGTCCGGCGGGCCGTTCGGATCCACGGTGATCCGGGTGCGCCTCAGGCGGCCGGGCTCCTGCTGGTACTCGATCTCCACGGAGGGACCGGAAATATCCAGGGCGTAGGCCAACTGGGCCCGGGAATTTACCGGAATGTCTGCAATCTTGAGGATCACGTCTCCGGAGCGCAGGCCGGCCTGCTGGGATGGCGAACCCCTGAGCGCATCCAGCACCATCACGCCACGAGCGGGTGGCACGAAGCGGGGCTGCCCCTGCAGTTCCGACCGCTGCTCCACGCGGATCACCACCTCGTGTCCGAGAGGGGCGAACAGGGTGACCAGGATCACCGTCTGTGGCACGTAAGCGGCCAGTATGGCCAGGCACAGCAGCACCAGGCTAAATAGGGTGAGGTGCAGCGAGGTGCGTCTGACCCGCTCCCGGGGCAGGCAGGTGACGGCCAACTCTCCGTAGCCCAGGGCGGCGATCACCGGCAGGAGACCGTAAGCCGCTTGGGCCGATAATACGCCCAACGGCCTTAGCAGCGGCCACCAGTCCGGCATCCTGATCATATCTCCAGTCGGCCCCTGTTGAGCGACAGTGGCCATGGCCACCACAACCAGCGGTATCGGCCAGAACTTCTGTAAGTTGAAGGCGCCTACCACCCGGCCAAACCGGTTGCGCACGTAGACCGGAAGCGGATCGATGTGCCCGCTGATGAGGATCAGCACGCTCTCGATCAGGTGCAACACTGCCACCAACCCCATCAGGGCCGGGATGTTCAGCTTCGGATAGCCTGTCAGCAGGGAGATCAGGGCCAGGATACCGCCGGCGTAGGAGAAGCACAGGAAACGGGGGTTGATCAGCATCAGCAATATGGCGATGATCCACAACCAGAGGATCCCCAGATCGTTCAGGGAGATCCCCAAGACTACCATCAGCACACTCCCGATCAACCCTCCGAGGATGCCATAGCCAATGGCCGTCAGCACCGGGTACAGTACGGAGCCTCGGACGCCGAAGAGGGCCTCTCTGGTGTTCAACAGGCGCCGGTTCTGCAGCCAGATCAGCACCACAATTATCCAGAAAAAAGGTTGATAAAATAATACCTGTAGAAAGACCGCGAGGATCTGGGACAGGATGGCGCCCCAGGGAAAGCCCATCTACCAGTCCCCCTTTACGCAGCTTGCTTCGGCACCTTGCCGAGCTTCTCGAGCAGCAACTGCACCGCCTTCTGCAGCTGTAAGTCCTGCTCGCCGTCGCTGGATTGCTTGACCGTTATATCGGGATCGATCCCCTTCTTGTTGATGTCGATCCCCTTAGGGGTCAGGTACTTGTCAGTGGTCAGCTTGACGCCCACCTGGCCGCTCAAGGGGAAAACGGTCTGCACCACACCCTTGCCAAAGGTGCGTTCCCCGATCAGGGCGCCGCTACCGGTGTCCTTGATCGCTCCGGCCACGATCTCCGAGGCGCTGGCGCTGCCACCGTTGACCAGCACTGCCAGCGGCACCTTCAAATACTGCGTCTTCTGGCTGGAGCGCCAGATCTCCTCTGCCCCGCCCCGGTGCACGATCCGCACCACCGGCCCCGGCGGAACGAAATAGCCAGCCAGCTCCACGGCAGTCTGCAAATCACCGCCGGGATTGTCCCGCAGATCCAGGATCAAGGCCTGGTAGCCCTTCTTGTCGATCTCCGCAAACGCCTGTTTCAACTGGGCCAGAGTGCTGTCCTGGTTGAAGCGCAACACCTGGACGTAGGCGATCTGCGGATGGTCCGGGAGCACCCTGCCCATCGCTGAAGGTAAAGAAATCTGCTCCCGCTTCAGGTTGACGGACAGGTACCTGTTCTCCTGCTGCCGCCAGACCTTGATGGCGACAGCGGTGCCAATGTTGCCGCGAAGCAGCTTGGCAGCATCTTCCAGGGACATCTGGGTGGCATCCTTATCGTCGATCTGAACCATAACGTCAGCACTCTTGAGACCGGCCCTAGCCGCCGGCGTCCCCGGCAGGACGGAGACAATCACCAGGTGCCGGTCCTTGTCCATATCGAACTCTACCCCGATCCCCCCGAAGGAACCCTCGATCTGGACGCTCAATTCCCGGTAGTTATCCTTGTCCAGGTAGACCGAGTAGGGGTCACCCAGGGCGTCCACCATCCCCTTCATGGCGCCCTCCACCAATGTCGATGTGGGCACCTGCACCAGGGCATTCGCCCTGATCAGCAAGTAGGTCCTGACCAGGTTGCCCACCCCCGACTGGCCTGCCCAAAAGAAAAGGCCGCCCAACCCGGCCGCAATACAGGCAATAATTATCCAGGGAACTATTGTCCTCACCCAACGCCGTTCCAGCGCATCCACCTCGCAATCGAAATAACCCTGTTACTTCCTATTATCCCCACTATATGAAGTATCTTACCTTATTATTAACGACTTTAAAAGCATTGCCGCATAAGGGCTTAAACTTAATTCACGTTTGGCAACCCTATACACCCGATCTGCAAATAATATAACCCTTGAACTCCCATTTTCAGGATCTTTGCAACTACCGTGGCCATCAAGTTCAGATGCCGGTTCTCGTTAGATATACAACAAATCCGGGGCTGACCGCCCCGGCTCGTTACTGGTCAATCTATTTTTTAACGTCACGTGATTATCTCAGATAGTTCATGGGGTTGACCGGAGTGCCGTTGACGCGCACCTCGAAGTGCAGGTGCGGCCCCGTGCTCCACCCGGTGCTGCCCACCTTGCCGATGATCTGGCCCTGGCGTACATGATCCCCCACACTCACCAACTGGTTGGACTGGTGAGCGTACATGGTGGCGATGCCACCGCCATGGTCGATGACAGTCATATTGCCGTAAGCATCATTCCAGCCGGCGAAGATCACCGTGCCGCCGTCGGCCGCGGCGATGCTGGTACCGTAGGCGACACCGATGTCGATCCCCGTATGCCCCGAGTATCGATGCGTGATCGGATGGATACGCATACCAAAGGGAGAGGTGATGGGACCCCTGACCGGCCAGACCAGGCGCCCGGTGCCCTGAGGCGGGGCATTCTTGTTCTGCATCTGCTGGATGAACTGGGTGAGTTGCTCGGCAGCAGCCTCTTCCATGTCAATACCATGCTGCAAGGCATTTTGCTGGGCTTTGATCTGAGCCATAAGCTGCTTCTTTTGCTGGCTGCTCGCCGTCAGATCGTTCTTCTTGGCCAGAGTCTGGTTCTGGAGCACGACCATTTGCGCCTTTTTGCCCTCCATATCTTTTTTGCTCTGGGCAATCTGGTCGCGCATGGCGGAGATCTGCTTCATCAGCGAGATATCCTGCTCGGCGATCCGCTGCAACAGGTCAAAGCGGGTCAGAAAATCACTCAGGCTGGTGGCCTGAAACAATACATCCAGGTAGGAGATATTGCCCTCGATATAGATACTCTTGAGGCGGTCGTCGAATATTTGTGTCCGATCATCGAGGTTGGCCTGCGTCTTCTGCAGATCCTGCTGAGCGCTATTAATTCGGGTCTGCAGCAGGATAATGTTGCCGTTCAGGTTATCCAGATCGTCCTGGGTCTGCACAATACTCTTATCGAGCTGATACAACTGCTGCGTTACCAATTGCCCCTGGTTGACCTTCTGGGTCAATCGCGCCTTTTCCTGCTCGATCTGCTGGTTGAGTCGGTCAAGCTCGCTCTGTTTGTCATCAAGTTCTGAGGCCCAGGTAGGCCATATGGCAACAGTGAGCATCAACACTGCCAAGAACAAGCCTAAAATGACTCTAATCCTTTTCAAGAATACGTTCTCCTCCTCACCCACAAACATTTCAGCCAGAAAAGCGACGCCCGATATGGCTGAAAATCAGGCCTGAAGGTAGCGGTGCACCGAGATCAGGCTACCGATAATACCCAGCCCCACGCCCGCTGCCAGCAGGCTCAGGAAGAGCTGCATCAGCACCAGGTTGTTGTACATCAGCGGTACGAATGGCAGCGTCTCCATCACCTTGGAGGCCAGGGTGCTGTACGAGAAGAACAGCACGGCAACAGCCACCACCGCTCCGGCGCCACCCAGGATGATCCCCTCCAGCAGGAACGGCCAGCGCACGTACCAGTCGGTCGCTCCTACCGACTTCATGATCCCGATCTCGCGCCGCCGGGCGAACATGGTCAGCTGGATGGTGGTGGCGATCAGGAAGATAGCGCAGAGCGCCAGCAGGACCACGATAGTCAGTCCGATCAGGCGCATGTAGTAGGTGAGTTCGAGCAGTTTCTCCACCACGCCCTGACCGTAACGCACCTTATCCACCCCGGGCATGCGGCTCAATAGGTTGGCCACCCCCGTTACATCCCGGGGGTCCGTGGTGCTCACCTTAAAGGCATCGGGTAGAGGGTTGGTCCCGCCCAGACTCTCCCGCAGTTGACCAGACTGGCCGAATTGTTGTTCCAACGAGGTCAGGGCCTGATCCTTGGAGATGAAACTCACCTCCTTGACCTCGGGAATGGCTTGAATCTGGGTGCGCAGGGCGGTGATTGCGTCTCCCTGGACTCTGTCCTGCAGGTAGGTCATGATCTCGACGTTGGATTCTACGGAACTGGCAATAAAGTTGGTGTCGATCACCAGCAGAATGGCAACTCCCAGTATAAAAAGAGACACGGCAGTCGTCCCCGCTGCCGCAAAATTCAACCACCCATTCCGTTTTAAGGAGCGCAGGGTCTCCTGAACAATATAGATCCAGGTTTTAGGTAGCATGGGCGTAAGCACCTTCGTACTCATCCCGTGCCACTCTTCCTTTTTCCAGAGCGATCACCCGCTGGCGCATAGTATCGACAATCTCCCGGGCATGGGTGGCGATCACCACAGTCGTTCCCTGGTTGTTGACCTCCTGGAGACAGTTGATGATCTCCCAGGCCGTATCCCGGTCCAGATTCCCGGTCGGTTCATCGGCCACCAGCAGGGCCGGTTTGTTGACCAATGCCCGGGCAATGGCCACCCGCTGCTGCTCGCCACCGGAGAGTTGCCGCGGAAACATGTTGCCTATACCCTTCAAGCCCATCGACCCTAAGACCTCTGGCACTCGCTGCTTGATCTCCCTGGAGCTTGCCCCGATCACCTGCATGGCAAAAGCCACATTCTCGTAAGCTGTACGCTCCTGAAGCAGCCGGAAATCCTGGAAGACCATGCCGATCTGCCGGCGCAGGAAGGGGATCTCGTTATGCCTCATTCTAATGATGCTGCGGCCACAGACGTAGATCTGACCCTTGGTGGGAATTTCCTCTCTGAAGATCATCTTCAGCATGGTAGACTTTCCGGCGCCACTCGGGCCAACCAGAAAGACAAATTCTCCTTTTTCGATCTGGAGTGTGACACCAGTCAGGGCCCTAGAATTGTTATAAAACTTGGAAACATTAAAGAACTGGATCACCCGCATCACCTCGGAGCCGGCCATGATTTCTGACCCAATGTTACATGGGCAACAACAGGTCATAGTGCTTGGCCTCCGGTCGCCCCCCGCTATAGGCCTAGTAACCTAGGCAAACAATGTCTGAATGAACAGAAAACAACTCCCCACTAGGAGTTGTTTCGACATAAATTGTTATTTTCCTTTTTTCAATTTCTTTTTTCTTCCTGTTCAGTATTGAATATTATCGACCTGACCGGAGGCGCACCTGTCCCACCGCCTTAATAATATGAGGCGCCGTCAGGCCAAGGGCCTCCATCAACTCCGCCGGGTTTCCTGATTCACCGAAGCGGTCCATTACTCCCACCCGCACCAGGGGCACCGGATAATGCTCTCCAAGGACCTCGGCCACCGCACTCCCCAGTCCGCCGTAGATGGAGTGTTCCTCGGCGGTGACCACCGCTCCCGTACGGCGAGCCAGTTCGACTATCAGTTCCACATCCAGGGGCTTGATGGTGTGGACATCCACCACCGCCACGCTCACACTCTGTTCGGCGAGTTGTACCGCCGCCAGCAGGGCCTCGTGCACCATCACTCCGGTGGCAAAGACCACGGCGTCAGCCCCATCCCTCAGGACCACCGCCTTGCCGATCTGAAACTGATAATCCTCACCGAACAGCACCGGCACCGCCGTGCGTCCGAGCCGGATGTAGACCGGGCCCTTCACCGCTACCGCTGCTGTTACCGCTTTTCTGGTCTCGGTGGCATCCGCCGGCACGATCACAGTCATTCCCGGCAGCACCCGCATCAGGGCGATATCCTCGATCGCCTGGTGAGAGGCGCCGTCCTCTCCCACGGTGATCCCGGCGTGTGTCGCCACAATCTTCACGTTCAGTCCGGGATAGGCAATGGTATTGCGAACCTGGTCGAAAGCGCGACCGGTGGCAAAGACGGCAAAAGTGCTGGCACAGGGGATCTTTCCGGCCAGGGCCAGGCCAGCAGCCGTGCCCATCAGGTTCTGTTCGGCAATTCCCATATCAAAAAAGCGTTCCGGATAAGCCTTGGCAAATTCACTCGTCTTGGTGGACTTGGAGAGGTCGGCGTCGAGCACCACCAGTTCGGGAACAGACTGGCCCAGTTCCACCAGTATCTGGCCATAGGCGTCCCGGTTAGCGATCAGTTGCTGGTTCTGCTGGCTGTTCATCTCTTGACCTCCTCCTGCTGCAGTTCCTTCAGGGCACAGGCAGCCTGGTCCGCGCTCGGGGCCTTGCCG
>JBEKKU010000121.1:0-6997 GCA_050010575.1 Thermacetogeniaceae bacterium
CCCAAACTCACGGAGTACGGCCAGCATGGCATGGAGCTGCCCCCTGCCGCCATCGACCACCAGCAGATCGGGCAGGGCATCCCTGTATGCAGGCGCGCTTTCAGCCGGAGTATCCCCTGATGCGGACCGGCCGGCCTTCTTTGCCTGGGCGATCCGCCGCCGCAGCACCTCCTGCAGAGCAGAATAGTCGTCCCCGGGCCAGGCATCGTGGATCTTATAGCGGCGGTATCCCTTAGTGTCGGGAGTGCCGTCGGTGAAGAGCACCAGGGATCCCACCGTGTCCTGGCCGCCAAAGTGCGAAATGTCCACGCATTCCACCCGCCGGGGCGGTTTGGCCAGACCTAGCGCCCGCTGCAGCTCGAACACGAGGCTGCGCCCTTTCTCCCTGGTTCTCAGCGCCTGCTGATGGCGCCGCTCCGCATAGATATGGGCATTTTCCAGAGCCATCTTGAGTAGTTTGTGCCCAGGCCCGCGGCTGGGTGTCCGGATGGCCACCTTCTTGCCCCGCATCCGCCTCAGCCACTCGCTTAACAGATCCGCCTCCGGCAGCGGGCTGCTGACCAGCAGGGCCGGGGGGATCTCCCGACCGGCGTGGTAGTACTGCTTGATGAAAGAACCTAGGATCTCGCCGCCCGGCATCTCCTCCGCCCCGGCCAGGAAGTAGTTCTCCTCCGCCACCAACTGACCACTCCGGACCCGCAGGATCAGCACACAGACCTCGTCCAGCCAGGCGCCAACCGCCAGGACATCCTCATCGCTGCCGTCAGCCTGGGCGACCCGCTGCTGCTCCCGCACAGTCTTCAGGGCGCTCAACTGGTTCCGCAGGCGCGCCGCCTGCTCAAACTCCATCCTCCGTGACGCCTCGGCCATCCGGGCAGTCAGGCTCTTCTCTACCTCCCTGGTCTTCCCCTCCAGGAACAGCACCAGGTTCTCGATCATTTCCCGGTAGTCCTGGGGTGATACCCGCCCGGTACAGGGTCCCAGGCACTGTCTGATCTGGGCGTTAAGGCAGGGCCGGCTGCGGGGGGCCAGCGTCTGGCCAGAGCAGGATCGGAAGGGAAACAGCTTGCGCAGGAATCCCAGCGTCTCCCTGACGGCGCCCACATCCGGATAGGGTCCGAAGTAGCGGGAACCGTCCCGCACCAGGCGCCTGGTGACCATGACCCGGGGAAACTCCTCTGCCGTCACCCGGAGGAAGGGATAGGACTTGTCGTCTTTCAGGTTGATATTGAATTTTGGCCGGTACTCCTTGATCAGGTTGCACTCCAGGATCAGGGCCTCGACCTCGGAATCGGTCACCAGGTACTCGAACCTGGCGGCCTCTACGACGAGGCGCCGGGTCTTCTCCGGCTGGCCTTTCTCCTGGAAGTAGGAGCGCAGGCGGTTGCGCAGGGAGATCGCCTTGCCTACGTAGACCACGACCCCGGCACGATTGCGGAACAGGTAGACCCCCGGCCGCTCCGGCACCAGTTCGAGTTCCCGCTTCAGTTCCCGGATCTTCTCCGATTGTTCGTCTAGATAGGCTTCATCCGGCATACCCTGTCACCACCCTTCAGGTGCGGGAGAGGACCGCCTTCTCCTCCGCCGCTGTCGGCGCTGGAGACTTGAGTATCTTGCGCAGGTACTGTCCGGTATAGGAGGTGGGGTGGGCGGCAATCTCCTCGGGGGTGCCGGAGGCGATCAGGTAGCCACCCAGGGCGCCGCCCTCGGGACCCAGGTCGATGATGTAGTCCGCCGTCTTGATCACGTCCAGGTTGTGCTCGATGACCACCACGGTGTTCCCCGCCTCTACCAGGCGCTCGAGGATCTGCAGCAGCCGCTTGATATCGTCCTTGTGCAGGCCGGTGGTGGGCTCATCCAGAATGTACAGGGTGCGCCCGTTGCTGCGCCGGGACAGCTCCGTTGCCAGCTTCACCCGCTGGGCCTCGCCCCCGGACAGAGTGGTGGCCGGCTGGCCGAGCTTGATATAGCCCAGGCCCACGTCGTTCATGGTCTCCAGCTTGCGGCTGATCTTGGGGATGTGTTGGAAGAACTCCACTGCCTCGCTGACCGTCATGCTCAGGATATCGGCAATGCTCTGCCCCTTGTATTTGACCTCCAGAGTCTCCCGGTTGTAGCGGCTGCCCTTGCACTCGTCGCAGGAGACGTAAACGTCCGGGAGAAAATGCATCTCGATCTTGATGATCCCATCGCCCCGGCAGGCCTCGCACCGCCCGCCCCGCACGTTGAAGCTGAATCGCCCTGGCTTATAACCCCGCATTCTGGCGTCCGGAGTCAGGGTAAACAGCTCACGGATGCCGTCGAAGGCCCCGGTGTAGGTGGCCGGGTTGGAGCGAGGCGTTCGCCCGATGGGGGACTGATCGATCTCGATCACCTTATCCAAATGCTCCAGACCGCGCAATTCCCGGTAGGCGCCCGGATGTGACCGCGCTCCATTGAGCCTCCGGGCCAGGGCCTTGTAGATGATCTCCTCCAGCAGGGTGCTCTTGCCGGAGCCGGAGACCCCGGTGATGCAGACGAACAGCCCCAGGGGGATGGCTACGTCGATGTCTTTCAGGTTGAATTCTTTCGCCCCATAAACCCTCAGCCATCTGTCGTCCGGACGGCGGCGAGCAGTGGGGATGGGAATATCCAGCTTGCCGCTCAGGTACTGGCCGGTGATCGACTCCGGCGACCTGGCGATCTCCTCCAGGGTGCCCTGGGCCACGATCTCGCCGCCATGCACCCCGGCCCCCGGTCCGATGTCGATAATCTCGTCGGCGCTCTGCATCATCTCTTCGTCATGCTCCACCACGATCAGGGTGTTGCCCAGGTCACGCAGGTCCATCAGGGTCTTGATCAGCCTGCCATTATCCCTGGGATGCAACCCGATACTGGGTTCGTCCAGAATGTAGAGCACCCCCACCAGTCCCGACCCGATCTGGGTAGCCAGGCGAATGCGCTGCGCCTCGCCTCCAGCGAGGGTGCCGGCCGCCCGGTCCAGGGTCAGGTAATCCAGCCCCACGTTGACCAGAAAACCCAACCGGTTATCGATCTCCTTCAGGATCTGGCGGGAGATCTGCTGCTCCCGGTCATTCAACTGCAGACTGTTAAAGAAGTTGCGGGCTTCCCGGATGGTCAGCCGCGCCACTTCATCTATGTTCCTTTCATTCAGGCGCACCGCCAGGGCTTCCGGCTTCAGCCTGGCCCCATGGCAGTCAGGGCAGGGGCGCGAGGTCATGAATTCGGCAATATCATCCCGCACCTCCTCCGACTCCGTCTCCCGGTAGCGGCGCGCCAGGTGGGGAATGACCCCCTCATAGTTGGCGGACCAGGACTTGGTCTGGCCATAGCTATCCCGGTAGCGGAAACGGATCCGTTCAGTGCCGCCGTAGAGCAGGGTGTGCTGCACCTCCGCCGGCAGGTCTTTGAAGCGAGTGTCCCAGGAGCAGCTATAGTGCTCCAGGACAGCCTGTACCAGCTGCGGGTAGTAATGCTGCGGCGAGCGCGTCCAGGGGATCAACGCTCCTGCCCGTACGGGCAGGTCCGGATCGACCACCAGCGACTCGTCCACCTCCAGCCGGTAACCCAGACCAGAGCATTCCTTGCAGGCCCCGTAGGGGCTGTTGAAAGAGAAGAGCCGCGGTTCGATCTCCGCCAGGCCAATCCCGCACTCCGGACAGGCAAAGTTCTGGCTGAAGGTATACTCGACACCTACATCCCCGGCCTTGGCCAGCCCCTCAACGGCTCCCCCGAGTTCCACCGGTTGGGCCTCCTGGCCCTCCGGTTCCGGCGGTTGGTCATCGTGCACGAGGGCGATCACCGTACCCCCGCCCAGTTCCAGGGCGGTCTCCAGGGAATCGGCCAGACGTCGTTCCAGGCCCGGGCGCACCACCAGGCGGTCGACCACCACCTCGATGTTGTGCTTGCGGTTCCGGTCCAGCTGGATCTCCTCGCCCAGTTCCCGGATCTCCCCATTGATCCGGACGCGCACAAACCCCTTGCGCTGCGCCTCGGACAACAGCTTCAGGTGCTCCCCCTTCTTGCCCCGCACCAGCGGCGCCAGGACCTGCACTCTCGTCCCCTCCGGATAGGTCATCACCTGGTCCACCATCTGGGAGACGGTCTGCTGCCGTACCGGACGCCCGCATTGGGGGCAGTGCGGCCTGCCGACCCGGGCGAACAACAAGCGCAGGTAGTCGTAGATCTCCGTCACCGTCCCCACGGTGGAACGGGGGTTGCGGCTGCCCGCCCTCTGGTCGATGGAGATGGCCGGAGACAGGCCCTCGATGTAATCCACATCCGGCTTGTCGGCCACCCCCAGGAACTGCCTGGCATAGGCCGAGAGCGACTCCACGTAGCGGCGCTGCCCCTCGGCATAGATGGTATCGAAGGCCAGGGAGGACTTGCCGGACCCGGACAGGCCGGTGACCACCACCAGTTTGTTGCGGGGGATCTCCACGTCGATATTCTTTAGATTATGGACCCGCGCCCCCCGGATGACGATTTTGTCCCGGGACGGGAGGTGGATCTCGTTTTCCGCTTGTTTTGATGGTTTCTTGGCCATGTCTCGCTCTTCGCCCCCCCCTCGTCAACCAGCGTTGTTGCCGGCAGTTCGGCGGCTGCAGCGGCGTCCTGCAGGCCGCGTTCGCGCCCAATGCCCGCTTCAGCGGGCCCGGGCACCCGTTTTCCATGCCTCTGGCGGGAGATGATCTCCTTGCGCAGCTCGATGATCAGGTCGCGGGCCGCGGCAGCCTTCTCGAAGGCCAGACCCCGGGCCGCCTGGCGCATCTCCTGCTCCAGCCCGGCGATCAGTTTTTCCAGGTCCGGTTTGGCCAGATTCTTGATATTCTTGGCATTGTAGGTCTCGCCACCCTCAGCCGCGTCCGCCAGCGGGCCCCCGGGCAGGGTGATCTCCAGCACCCCCCGGACCGCCTTCTGGATGGAACGGGGCGTGATCTGGTAACGCCGATTGTAATCCGTCTGGATGCGCCGCCGGCGGTTGGTCTCATCGAGCGCCTTCTGCATCGACCCGGTAACAGTGTCCGCATACATAATCACCCGGCCGTCCACGTGGCGGGCGGCCCGTCCGATGGTCTGGATCAGGGAGCGCTCCGATCTCAGGAAACCCTCCTTGTCGGCGTCCAGGATCGCCACCAGGGAGACCTCCGGCAGGTCGAGGCCCTCCCGCAGCAGGTTGATCCCCACCAGTACGTCAAAGACGCCCAGGCGCAGGTCCCGCAGGATCTCCATGCGCTCCAGGGTGTTGATCTCCGAGTGCAGGTAGCGTACTTTGATGTCCAGATCTCTCAAGTAATCGGTCAGGTCCTCCGCCATCCTCTTGGTCAGCGTGGTGACCAGGACCCGCTGCTGCTTTTCCACCCGCAGCCTGATCTCTTCCACCAGGTCGTCCACCTGGCCGGTGGCCGGCCGTACCTGGATCTCCGGGTCGATCAGCCCGGTCGGACGCACGATCTGCTCCACCACCCGGTCGTTCCGGGACAATTCGTAGGGCCCCGGCGTGGCCGAGACGAAGACTACCTGCGATACCTTGGACACGAACTCGTCAAAACGCAGCGGCCGGTTGTCCAGGGCCGAGGGTAGACGGAAGCCGTAGTCCACCAGGGTGCGTTTCCGGGAATAGTCCCCGGCGTACATGGCGTTCAGTTGAGGGATGGTGGCGTGGGACTCGTCGATCACCACCAGCATATCCTGGGGAAAGAAGTCCATCAGGCAGTAGGGTGGCTCCCCCGGCGGGCGCCCGGTCAGGTGCCGGGAATAGTTCTCGATCCCCTTGCAGGTGCCCACCTCCCGCATCATCTCCAGATCGTAGCGGGTACGCTGCTCCAGACGCTGGGCTTCCAGCAGCTTGCCCTCGCCCCGCAACTCCGGCAGGCGCTGCTCCAGCTCCGCGGCGATCCCCTCGATGGCACGTTCCATCTCGCCCCGGGGGGTCACGTAGTGGGAGGCCGGGAAAACCACGGCATGCAGCCGCCGGGCCAACACCTCCCCGGTCAGGGTGTCGATCTCCAGAATCCGTTCGATCTCATCTCCGAAGAACTCCACCCGCAGGGCCTTTTCGCTGAAGGAGGCCGGGAAGATCTCCAACACGTCCCCCCGCACCCGGAAGCGGCCACGGGCGAAGTCGTAATCGTTGCGCACATACTGGATTTCGATCAGCTTGGCCAGCACGCTGTCCCGGTCGATCTTCATCCCCTGGCGCAGGGACAGCATCATGTCCCGGTAGGCGCCCGGTGAGCCTAAACCGTAGATGCAGGAGACGCTGGCCACGATAATCACATCCTGCCGCTCGAACAGGGCGGCGGTGGCTGAGTGGCGCAGCTTGTCGATCTCCTCGTTCAGAGAGGAGTCCTTCTCGATATAGGTATCGGTCTGGGGCACATAGGCCTCAGGTTGAAAGTAATCGTAGTAGCTGACGAAATATTCGACCGCATTGTCCGGGAAAAATTCCCGGAACTCCCCACAGAGTTGGGCGGCCAGGGTCTTGTTATGGGCGATTACCAGGGTCGGCCGCTGCACCTCCTGGATCAGCCCCGCCACGGTGAAGGTCTTGCCGGAACCGGTAACCCCCAGCAGGGTCTGCGTGGGCATCCCCTGCCTGAGGCCCGCGGTCAACTGGGCGATCGCCTGCGGCTGGTCGCCGGTCGGTTGAAAGGGGGACTTGAGTTGAAAAGCAGCCATAAAAAAACACCTTTCTCCGATAGCTAACCGCCGCTAAGACTCCCGCTTCAAGAAGCAGGAGCTCCGTATCCGGACTGACGCCCGGCCTGAAGGCAGGCTCTGAAGCTTCGCTTCAGCCTGAAAGCCGCCTGCACGTGGAAAACGGCACAGGTAAGCGGCGCTAAACCGGGCACCCGGGTACCCGACCCAGAGGGTGCCCCGGTGGGGTGGGATAACATCTTCTAAGATTCAGATGGGGTTAAAACCCCATCTGAATCAAGAATTTGTTTATCTAAGTCAAGCCGGTGTATATGACTCTCGGCATGCCCTCTGATTT
>JBEKKU010000122.1:0-6991 GCA_050010575.1 Thermacetogeniaceae bacterium
CCAATATTTTCTGACCGTCACGTTCGATCGTGATCTGCCTGCCCTTGGCCTGGTAGATCAGCAGAGGTTCGAATCCGATAAAGGAGTAGCGGGCCAGTTGCTCGCCGCCTTCGACACTCTCCAGCAAGTAGGTGTAGGGCCCGGCAGCGGCCTTCATGAAGATGGAGATCGGGGTATCGAGATCTACCACCAGTTCATCCCACACCGGGGTGATCCCGAACCGGCCGTTCTCAGGTTCCTCCAGGTAGTCATCACGCAAAGGATAGGCCATACCATGCTCTCCCTCCAATACAAAAGCCAGCACCCAAATGAGTGCTGGCTCGAATGCCCTAACAGCAAATAACCCTCAGCTCAGCTCATCTCGTCTCGACTCATCTCGGCTCGTCTATGCTCATATTGCTATGAAGTTGTCACCATGCTCTGCGCTCAACTGTAATTTAAACTCAAAGATAGTATACTGTCTGCCGTCTTGTCCTGTCAATATATTTTAGGCGATTTGAAGATTTACGGTTAAAACACGTAGCACTTACCGGCCGCGGTGCTTGGCCTTGGCTTTCTGCCGGGCAATCTCCCGCTTGCGCTCTGCCAGCGCCTCTCTTTCCTGGCGAGAGATGATGCGCCGCTCCTGCTTGCGGCTCTCCAGTTCCGCCTGGATCGCCTGCTGTGCCCTGGTGCCCGCGCCACTATCCTTAGTCGCCCTGGCAGCCTACCGCAGCATACGCTTTGGGTTGATCCACCGCTCCAACAAAGGTTTCGTATTTACCTCCGCTCGAACGGCGGCCAGTAACGGCCCGGCCCTGGTGACGGCGAACTTTAGTACCTCATCATTGTGTGGCTCCGTCCCGAAGATATGGCGGCAGGCTCTGAGCCGCGATCCGGCTGACTCATCCAAGACTCCTGCCCAGTATTGCCCATCGTAGTAAATGATCAACTGCATGCAAATCCCCTCCTGCGGTCTTCAGGAACGATGGACATCCCGAGGGGGGAAGGATACGACACCGGCCGCATGCTATATGGCGGTAAACTCTAATGACCAATGCATCCGGACTACCAACCGGACCGTGTTTTTTCGTTCCGAGTAGATTATAACATAAACAGCCTATTCCTCAGTAATGTCTTGCATACGAAAGAGCCTCGCAGCATTAAAAACTTGCAGGATAAATACTTTTCCCTTACGAACCGTATAAACCAAGCGATAATTTTTATGGATAATTTCCCGGATCTGGGGCTGTCCTACTTCCGGCACGACCCTGCCTATCTCCGGAAAATCCGGTATGCTCCTGCATACTTCGAGAAGTTCATCCGCAAATCGGATCGCGTTTTCTATGTTATCCCTGGCTATATATTCCGTTATCTCCTGGATGTCTGAAGCGGCCTGTTTAGTAAGAAAAAAAATTCTCTTGGACATTTGCTATTTATCATCAACCATTTTGCTTTTCAATCCTTGCAAAAAATCTTCCCCATCCACCACCTGATCAGACTCTGCATCCCGCAATCCTGACACAAGCCCTTTCATAAAACATAACTCTTCCAGCTTTCGCTGGTATTCTTCTACAGATTCAAGTACGGCCGCCGGCCGGCCATGCTGCGTTAAAATGATCGTCCGACGGTTTTTCTTCAAGCTTTCAAGAATTTCAGAGGTATTGGTTCGGAATTCGGTAACAGGCTGAATATCAGTGGTCAAATCCAGATTTTCCATACTATTGCCTCCTAAATATCTTCATAAATTAATTATAAAAGATTTTTAAAAGACCTTCAATGACCTTTTTCTTTGCCCTTTTCCCCGGCGTACACTATTGATGGAAACTGGTAAGGAAACTAAAACTCTTCCTGGTAGGATTGCAGCAGGAGGCGCACCTCGTCGGGGGTGCGGGCGGCGTTGATGGCTGCCCGGCGCTGGGCGGCGCCGGGCAGCCCCTTGAGGTACCAGGCCAGTTGCTTGCGCATTTGCAGCAGGGCAGTGGCAGCGTCCTTCAGGGACAGGGTCAGATCGAAATGGGTGAGCGCCTGGGCGATCCGCTCCTTTGGCGAGGGTTCCGGCAACAATTCACCTGTCGCCAGAAAATGCACAGTGCGGGAGAACAGCCAGGGGTTGCCCAGGGCGCCGCGGCCGATCATCACGGCGTCGCAGCCGGTCTCCTCCAACATCCGTCCAGCGTCCTGGGGCGTGAAGATGTCCCCGTTGCCGATCACCGGGATGGAGACCGACTGCCTCACCTCCCGGATGGCGTTCCAATCCGCCCGCCCGGAGTAGAACTGGTCGCGGGTGCGCCCGTGCACCGCCACCGCTGCCGCTCCGTTCAATTCGGCCAGCCGGGCCAGGTCCGGGGCAACCAACTCCCCCTCGCTCCAGCCCTTGCGCATCTTCACCGTCACCGGTACCGGAGTGACCGCATCTACCACCGCCCGGATGATGGCTGCCGCCCGGGGCAGGTCCTGCATCAAGGCGCAACCCTCATGATTCCTGACGATCTTCGGGGTCGGGCAACCCATGTTGATATCTACCACCGCTGCTCCCTGTTCCACCACTACCCGCGCCGCCCGGGCGGCCTTGTCCGGGTCGGCCCCGAAGATCTGCACCGCCACCGGCCAGTCCTCCCCGTCCAGGTCAAACAGAGCATAGGTGCGGGCGTTCCGGTAGAGGATGGCGTCGCAGTTGACCATCTCCGTAAACACCAAACCGCACCCCGCCTGGTGCGCCAGGATGCGATAAGCCTTGTCGGTAAAACCGGCCAGGGGGGCGGCCAGAACCTGGTTTGGCAGGGCCAGGCCGCCGATGATTGCAGAAGTGCGGGCATTGGCGCCGGTAATAGGCGGTTCAACTCCTTAGTACAGCATAAAGACTTAAAATGCAATAATGCAGGCCTGGCCCCGGTTCAATCGCTGCGGTTGCGCTCATAGATTAGCTTGAGGCCATGCAGGGTCAGGTTAGGGTTGACATGGGTGACGATCGAAGTGCCCTGACAGATCAGGCGAGCCAGACCACCAGTAGCCACGACCACGGCATCCTGGCCAATCTCGGCCTTGATGCGCGCCACGATGCCATCCACCTGCCCCACAAAACCGAAATAGATGCCAGACTGCATGCTGACTACGGTATTCTTGCCGATCACCTGTGCCGGATGAGCAAATTCGACGCGCGGCAGCTTGGCCGCTTTCACGAACAGTGCTTCGGTGGAGATGGCGACGCCTGGAGCGATCGCCCCCCCCAGATACTCGCCCTCACGCGAGATGGCACAATAGGTAGTGGCAGTGCCGAAGTCGACCACCACCGCAGGGCACCCGTAGATATGCGCCGCGGCCACGGCGTTGACGATGCGATCGGCGCCGACCTCGCGAGGGTTCTCGTAGCGGATCGGCATACCGGTCTTGATGCCGGGGCCGACGACCAGGGGTTCCTTGCCGAAATAACGGCGGCACATGGTGATGATGATCGGGGTCAGCGGCGGCACCACCGAAGATAGCACCAGGGCTTCAATCTCGCTGAAAGTGAGCCCGCGGTAGTCGAACAGGTTTTTGATCAGCATCCCCAGGTCGTCGGCGGTGCGCCGGGTGTCCGTCCCGATCCGCCAACTGACGGTCAACTCGTCATTTTTGAAGATGCCCAATACGATATTGGTGTTGCCCACGTCAAAGACCAGGATCATGGCGTTCACCCCTCGCCCACGTCATTATAACTATTTATATCTGAATGATACCTGATCACGTTCTCCCTGAGCAGGGTAACCTCACCGACGACACAACGGCGGAGCTGCCCGTCGTTTAGACGCACCAACAGACTGCCATCCTCGTCCAGGCCGCAGGCCACCCCGGAGAACTCTTCCGGTCCTGTCTGCACCCGTACTGCACTGCCTATGGTCACCTGGCACGCCAGCCACTGCTCCCTGACGGCCGCAAAACCGTTCCGGCAAAAACGATCATAGTCCTCTTCGAACACTTCCAACAGTCGCCGTGCCAGGGGTACCCGCTGCACCGGCCGTCCGGCGATTATTCTGAGTGAGGTGGCCCGGTCTGCCAGTTCCGGCGGGAAATCATCCGGTTGCTGGTTGACATTGATGCCGATCCCGACCACCAGGAAGTGTACCTGCTCAGGCGCTGCCTCCATCTCCACCAGGATACCGCACAGTTTTCGGCTATCGTAGACGATGTCGTTCGGCCACTTGATACCCGTTCGCAAGCCAAGCTGTTCGTTGATCGCCCGGGCGCAGGAGGCTCCAGCAACCAGGGTCACCTGAGGCACCCGGTAGGGCGCCAATTGTGGACGCAGCACCAGAGACATCCAGATACCCGCCTCCGGCGGTGAATGCCAGGGACGCTGCCAGCGTCCCCGACCGGCAGTCTGTTCCTCCGCCACCACCAGAGTCCCCTCGGGACAGCCTTGGCGGGCCAGGTCCTGGGCCACCTGATTGGTGGAGCCGGCACTGCGCAGGTGGTAGACCTGCCTGCCGAAGCTGCGGGTATGAAGGCCCTTCTGGAGTTCCCGGGGATAGAGCAGGTCGGGCGTCCCCTCCAGCAGGTAGCCCTGGTTGGGGCCTCCGACAATATCGTAGCCCTGTGCCCTAAGGGTTTCGATCTGCTTCCAGACGGCGCTCCGGCTGACCCCCAGGGTCCGGCTCAGGTCCGCTCCGGAAATATGGTGCTCCCGGTTCTGCTCCAGGATATCGAGTATCTGTTCACGGCTCATATCAACATCACCATTACCGGTTAATGATTCCTTGTTTAATCTCTCCCACATCCATGCTGATGTCCAGCGCCCTGACGGAATGAGTGATGGCGCCGACCGAGATCAGGTCGACACCGGTCTCTGCCACCGCCCGGATATTGGCGGCGGTGATATTGCCCGAGGCCTCCAGCAGTGCCCGGCCACTGGCCAGTTGCACCGCCTCTCGCATCAGGCCGGTTGGCATGTTGTCCAACAAAACCAGATCAGCGCCGGCATCCAGGGCCTCCTGAAGCTGAGCCAGGCTCTCCACCTCGACCTCGACCCGGACTGTATGGGGCGCTGCCTCCCGGGCGCGGTGCACAGCCGCAGCGATACCCCCAGCCAGTTTTAGATGGTTGTCCTTGATCAGGATGCCGTCAAACAGGCCGGTCCGGTGGTTGTGACCGCCGCCAGCCCGCACCGCATACTTCTCTAAAACACGCAGACCGGGGGTGGTCTTCCGGGTGTCAACCAGGCAGGCGCCGGTACCGGCGATCAGGTCGACCAGGCGCCGGGTGGCAGTGGCAATGCCGGAGAGGTGCCGCAAGATATTCAGGGCGGTGCGCTCCCCGGTCAACAATGCCCGGCCGTCACCACGCACCCTGGCAATCACGCTGCCCGGCCTCAGTTCACCGCCATCCGGCAGCAGTTCCTCAAATGCCACTTTGGAATCCAGGATCTGAAAGACACGTTCCGCCACCGGGAGGCCGGCCAGCACACCAGCTTCCTTGCTATGGATCAGAGCCACCGCGGTCGCTCCCCTGTCAACCAGAGCATCCGTGGTCAGGTCGCCTCCACCCACGTCCTCGGCCAGTGCTCTCAGCACCGCTTCCTCGATTATCCAGACCGGAAGCATATAAATCCGCCCTTCTTTGAGAGTAGATCAATGGAACAAGAAAACCATCCCTGTGATATATACCAAAAGGACGTCTCCGTGCCACTCCGTGTCACTGAAGCGAGATCGGCCCGCTCTTTAATTATGTCCAGAATTTTTAAGGAGATATATGATCGAGCGTCTTAGACCTGAAACACGATATGCCGCAGCCAGTAGACATCGTCCCGGGACGGGAAGTCGCTCCGGAAGTGCCCGCCCCGGCTCTCGGTGCGCATCAGGGCAGCGGCTACCGTCAGTTTGCCGAGAGTCAACAGGCTGACCGCCTCCACTGCAGACCGGGTCGGGGTCAGGCAGGTGATCTCCTGGTCGAGCCGCTCCAGTTCAGCGGCGGCCCTGGACAACTCCTGGCCTTGGCGGATGATGCCCGCCTGCTCCCACATGATCGCCCGCACCCTCTGCGCTATCGCCTGCCAGTAACGCTCATCAACCGCCGGGCCGGCTTCCGGACTCCTACCCTCGAGACAGCCGGCGGGCTGGTGGGGTTCGGGCTGCAGTTGCTGCAGGTATTGCCAGCCAGCGGCCACCGCCCGTGCCCCGAAGACCAGGCCCTCCAACAGGGAGTTGCTGGCCAGGCGGTTGCCTCCATGCACCCCGCTGCAGGCAGCCTCGCCACAGGCGTACAATCCCGTAATATTGGTCTCCCCATCGGAGCCGGTCTTGATGCCGCCCATGATATAGTGGGTGGCAGGCGCCACAGGGATATATCCCTTGCTGAGATCCAGCCCGTAGTCGCGGCATGTGTTGCAGATGTTCGGGAACCGGGTCTGGCATTGGTCTTGCTCAAACTGGGATATATCCAGGAGGACATGGCTGGTCTGGGTTTTCTGCATCTCCCTGACGATCGCCCTGGCGACCACATCCCGGGGGGCCAACTCCGCCATCTCGTGGTATCTGGGCATGAAACGCTCGCCGCGCACATTCCTCAGCAAGGCGCCCTCCCCCCGCACCGCCTCGGAAATCAGAAAGCGGGGCACGTTCGGCATGGCCAGGGCCGTCGGATGGAATTGAACGAACTCCATATCCATCAACTCGGCTCCGGCCCGGTAGGCGGCCGCAGCCCCATCTCCGGTAGCCACCGCCGGATTGGTGGTGTTCTGGTACAACTGGCCGGCGCCCCCGGTGGCGGTGATCACTACCGGCGCCCGGCAGACCACGAAACCACCGGACTGGCTGTCCAGCATCAGGGCGCCCACACAGCGGCCACTGCGCGGGTGCTTTAAAAAATCCACCAGCAGGCAGCCTTCCCGCAGGGTGATGCCCTGATCGCTGCGGATCTCCCGGATCAGCGCCCGGGCAACCTCTCCGCCGGTGGCATCGCTGGCGTGCAGGATCCGGCGGCGCCGGTGGGCACCCTCGCGGCCCAGGTCCCAGGCGCTTCCCTCACGGTCGAAACG
>JBEKKU010000123.1:0-6898 GCA_050010575.1 Thermacetogeniaceae bacterium
ACAATCTTAGCATCGTTTTCTGGCAATCTTTCCCCATCCAAACGGCCGGTCTCCCTCACGCTGAGAGCCATTCTATAACACCTCCTTAGCTTTTGAATTGAAGGTCCACCCCCTCCCCCAAATTGATTGTTTTTCCTAACAAGACGAGGAGAAGAGGTGGACTAATTGTAAGCAATTAACCTTTCTTTAGTTGGATTGCGGCACCCCGAAGACGTCAAACTGGTGAGTGATGATGTCAGCCACTTTGACCTGATTCGGTTTCAATAATCCAGCGGCGACAGTGCCGTCGATCCACTCCTGAATATCCTTGTCCGGGATCCGCCCATCCGGCGCATAATAGTGGTTGGCAGTGACCGGAACCCCGATCGCCTGTGCGGTCAACTCGTTAGTTTCCTGCTTGTTGTCGTTGATCCAGCGCTCGGCATTCTTGATGGCGATCACAAAGCTCTTGACGATATCCGAATGCGCCTGAATGAACTTATCTGAGAAATAGTAGAGATAGGTTCCGTTATTCTGGTCGTTGTCAATATTTCGGCTGCTGATCAGAATGTTGCCGATGCCGGTATCCTCTATCGCCTTGTAGAACGGCGGGTGCGGTGTGGCGACATCGATCAGGCCCTGCTTCAATGCCTGAACCTGCTGAAGGTCCGGCATGGTGATCCACTCGATCTTATCCTTGGGAATGTTGTACTTGGCCCGTATCTTGTCGGTCAGGTATTCAATGCAGGAGTTGCGCGTCTGTACTCCGAACTTCACCTTGCCGGGCTGCTTGTTGATATCTGCAAGGGTCTTGATCGGGCCGTTCTTATTGCTTACCCACCACATGTGCTGGAGGTGAATGTCCGTGATATCCGCCGGCGGCTCGATGATTGACCGGACCACTCCCTTGAGCTGTGCCCCGTTCGCCACGGCAATGGCCAGGCCGTTGGGATGGATGTTGCCCACGTCGATGCTTCCGCTGATAATGGCCGGGATTCTTGCCGAGGCGTCAATATCTCCGACATACTGGATCTGCAAGCCTTGCTTGGCAAAGAAACCCTTCTTGTCGGCGATCAGGAAGGGTGCTAGGGTGCAGTCCTTGCGCGACCAGGTTTTAACGATCTGCAATGGTTTCGCCTGGGTGTTCTCTCCGGTCGTGGCCGCTTTTTTAGAGCAGCCGGCAACCAGTGTGATCACTGCCAAGGCAAGTACAAGCAATACGATCCTGTAAAGATTCTTTCTCATTAAAGCCCGCCTCCTTAAATATGTTCAGTTGTTTTTAACCCTCCCTGAGGGCGCCAAGCAAGGCTTCACAGCCTGTGTTTGTATGGTTCACCTAATTCGCCGGCTCGTGCCATACAAGAACTCGTTTTTCCAGACGAGCAACCAGGCTGGAAATCGCCAAGCCTAGCAGGGCGATCGTGACTACCCCGGCATACAACCTGGGAATCTGGTAGTTTACCTCAGAATTGAGAATCAGCCAGCCAAGCCCGTTGCTGGCGCCGAGCATCTCGGCCCCGATCAGCATGAAGAAGGAGTTCCCGGAACTCATCCGCAACCCGTTGAAGATGTATGGCGCTGCCGCCGGCAGGATCACCTTGACGAACAGCGCTGGCTTGGAAGCATTCATAGCCCGGGCGCACTTGACCAACTGCGGGTCAACATTTTTTGCCCCCGTGATCGTATTGAAGAGGATCGGCCAGAAAGCGACCAGGAATATAATGATGATCTTGGCAGCCTCCCCGATCCCGAAGAATAGGATGATCACCGGAAATATGGTGAAGGGGTTCACCTGGCCGAGTACACTGAGCAGCGGGTTCAGCAGCTTTTCAAAGGTAGTAAACCAGCCGCCTAGCAGAAACCCGAGGGGGATAGCCACCACAGCAGATATGGAAAAGGCAATCAAGGCCCGCCTCAGGCTGGCATAGACATTTACCAAGAGATCCCCGGATAGCAGCATCCCCCACATGGTCACGATGATCTTAGAAGGAGTGGCAACAAATTGTGGATCGATGAAGCCCACTCTCGGGCCGATTTCCCAAAGTATGAGAAAAGTAATGATCGCGATCGATTTAAGGAACCAGTTTTTTAAGCTCAACCATCTTTGCGGCTCGGCTGGCATCTTTATTTTTTGATATCGCTGCTGAATATAATAACTGATTGACCATCTTTCTGGCTCGCCTGGCATATGCCAAAAACCTCCATACGACTAACACATTTTGTAAAAACACTTAATCTACCGGCTTAATCCATGCAGTCACTCCCTCCATTACCATTACACATGTTCGGTTCTATCCAGTCTTTAACTCTCCGATGGGTAGATCCCGGACTCTGTTATCAATGATCTGCACAGCGCGGTCAGCCTTGCTGGCCAGCCTGGTGTCGTGAGTCACCAGCACCAGGGCGCGCTCCTTCCTGGGCAACTCAAAAAGGAACTCGCCGATCCAGGCCGCCCGTTCCGGATCGAGATCATTGGTCGGCTCATCGGCAAAGATCACAATGGGATCTAAAAGCAACGCCCTGGCCACTGCCACCCTGCGTTTCTGCCCAATGCTCAACTGGTAGGGAAGATAGTCAAGGCGATTTTTCAGGCCCAGATCCTTCAATATGGTTTCTGCCTTCGCCTCAAGGGATCGCTTGCGCGCCAGTCGCGCTGGTACCAGGACATTATCAAGGACGGAAAGAGAGCCGATCAGTTGTGGGCTTTGAAAAATAAAACCGAAGGAACGATTGCGAAGCCGCGATCTTTCATCGTCAGAGAGATCTGAGACCTTCCGCCCATTATAGAGAACCTCTCCTTCAGTTGGCTGGAGAAGCAAACCAAGGATCGATAGCAGGGTGGATTTACCGCTTCCCGAAGGGCCGGTGATCACCAGAGATGATCCCTGTTCAATCCCCAGCGACACCTCCTTTAACACCACTTCATTGTCATATTTCTTGGAAATATTAACGGCTTCCAGCAGCATCTGTTTCACCTCGTCCTAGTCGATATCTCCGAGAGCCATCGCTGACGACGGCTCAATTTTGCCGCTCTGCTGGGCTGGGAACCAGGCAGAAAGTATCCCGAGAAGAATAAAAAACACTGTGATTACTGCGATTCCTACCAGTACGCCCGACAGAGATGGCTCAATGAACGGAAAGGCCTTCTGCTTCTGTAAGTAGATGAAGATCAAGGAAAATAGTAGATAACCTAGAATGAACCCTACTATCGCCCCTCCCAGCGTCAGAGTCAGGGATTCGCCGGCGATCAACAACTTCAGGTCTCGCCGTGTCGCTCCCAGAGCGCGGTACAATCCCCACTCGCCTTTACGGTCCCAGGCCAGAGAAAAGAACCGGGCGAAAAACTGAAATATCGATGCCACAGCAGCCAACAGGCCTCCACCCAACATGATCAGGAACAGGACGTTCATCTGATCCTTGATGTTCTTGAACACATCGGAGGATTGAACCACCGTGAGGCCTCCAAGGCAATCTATGGATAGAGCCACGTCACTCTTCTGAACGTGCTCGTCGACATCTACCAGCAGAGCAGAGATCAGCCTCTGAGGATCTCCCAGTTTGCCCCAAAATAGCTGGAGATAGGGGCTGCCTTTGGCCAGACTGCGGGCGGTATCGATAGGCGTTAGGATAGAGTAGTCCAGGCTGGTCCCCGTTGGGTCTAAAACCGCCGCCACGTGCAGGGTCTTTCCCAGGATAATGGCGTCTTTTCCTTTAATGCCGGTAACGCCCGAGCCAATCAGGATCTGGTCAGGACCAAGCGACCCGCCCGGCAGTTTCTTAACCCATGACTGCACCAGCCAATCCGTGCCGGGGTCGAATCCGATCAGCCGTGTGGCGTTGGAGAGGCTGCAGCATTCCTCGTTGAGAGTCTGGGCAAAAAACTGTGGCGTGATCCTTTTAACTCCTGAAATGCCGGCAATTTTCTGCGTCAGCGTTCCGTCCATATAGATGTTCACGGGTGCTCCGGCAAAAAGAACTGTTTCGGGGTCCACTTGGGCCTCCGCTGGTATGATCAGCAGATCTGCCCCCAGACGTTTTTCACCAGTTCCCAGACCCACAGAAACTCCCAGGTAGAGGAGATAGAGAGCAAATAGTATTCCGACGCTTACAGCTACGGCTACCAGCGTCGACAAGGATTGCACCCATCTCCTGGTCAGGCTATGCCAGATGATTTGCAACATCCTGGAGATTTCCTCCTTCTATCTATTTTGATGCACAGCATTACTTGACTTAATAAACGGGGTAATCTGCGCGCCAGCTTTATTTCTCCGATAAAAAATAGCCCATTTGAGTCATTGTTGGCTGATACGCCTTTACCCTATAATGATGCTTAGCTAGCATGTTTAAAGTATACTGGGATAGCGTATGTTCGCCGCATATAAAACAAAAAGCCACGCATTTATAAAATGCCTCGCCTCTGGTTTTCCAGTCAGCTATTATCCGTTACTATTATTATTTAACTAGGTAGCCGGTTGGGCTGTCTTGATAGGCCTTTGCAGGTTCTGACTCCGGTTCACTCGGCTCAAAGCCGCCGGCCTCAGCTTACTTTACCGATCAGGCTGCGTTTGCTGAATATGACCGGAATACCAGCTGCTTTTGCCTGTTGCTTGATGTTATTCATGAGGTTATGATTGAGAAAATCCCAGAATAGAACGATCTTATCAACTTTTTTGGGTATGGTTCTGTTCAGACAGGATTTCTGGCGGCCGGACCAGTGGATTATTTCCCTCGCCCCTTCTTCTTGTAATTTTGAGGGTATTTTACCCAAGCGGTCTGCGCCAACTACCAAAACAGTCATTCCTGACACTCCCCAAAAAATAATTATCTTCTTTATAATATCTCCGGTCTTTCCCTTGCCATTGGTGAGCTCAATCCCCAAATGTTCCTAAAGCATATTATATCCTAGTATATATATATTATTAGTAATATTATGTTTTCAGTTTAGTTAATATACCTCAATATGTCAACCCTTTATAACATTTTTTCTTCAATATTTTTATCCACATTATTTTTATTTATATCAGAGGCTGCCGGTGTCACCGGCAGCCTCTATACAGCATCCAAAGGTGTTTCTTATTACTTGGTGGCGATATCCAATGCCTGTTCCAGATCGGCGATAATATCCTTGATGTCTTCCACCCCGACTGAAAGGCGAACCAGGTCGTCAGTCACCCCGGTGGTCAACTGCTCTTCCGCCGTCAACTGCTGGTGGGTGGTGGTGGCGGGGTGGATGATCAGCGACTTGGAATCTCCGACGTTGGCCAACAGCGAGAACAGCTTGACGTTGTCCACGATCTTGCGGCCTACCTCTTTTCCTCCCTTGACCCCGAAGGCCAGGACGGCTCCGTAGCCCCGGGGCAGGTACTTCTTGGCCAGTTCGTGGTACTTGTCTCCAGGCAAGCCAGGGTAATATACATATTTTACATCCGGATGGGAGTTCAGGTACTCGGCAACCGCCTGGGCGTTGGCACTATGCCTCTCCATCCGGAGGTGCAGGGACTCCAGACCCTGGATAAACAGGAAGGCGTTGAAGGGGCTCAGGGTAGGGCCGAGGTCCCGCAGCAGTTGAACGCGTGCTTTGAGGATGTAAGCCAGTTTCCCGAAGGACTCCACATATTTGACCCCGTGGTAGCTGGGATCCGGTTCCACCAGGCCGGGGAATCTGCCGTTCGTCCAGTCAAAGTTGCCGGAATCGACGATGATGCCACCGATGGATGAGCCATGACCGCCGATGAACTTGGTGGCTGAATGGATCACTACGTCCACGCCGTACTTGATCGGCTGATGGAGATAAGGAGTGGCGAAGGTGTTGTCCACGATCACCGGGACGCCGATCTCATGGGCGATCTTGGTGATCTTCTCCAGGTCGGGGACGTCGATCCGGGGGTTGCCAAGCACCTCCAAGTAGAAGGCCTTGGTCTTTTCGTTGCTGGCCGCCCTGAAGTTTTCAGGATCGTCGGGGTCTACGAATTTCACGTTCAGCCCGAGCTTGGGGAAGGTGTGATGGAATAGGTTATAAGTTCCCCCGTAGAGGTTGGTGGAAGAGACGATCTCATCACCCGCTCCGGCGATGTTCAAAATTGACAGGGTGATGGCCGCCTGTCCGGAAGCGGTGGCGAGAGCGCCGACCCCGCCCTCCAAGGCGGCGACGCGCTGCTCAAAAACGTCGGTGGTGGGGTTCATGATCCTGGTGTAGATGTTGCCGAACTCTTGCAGCCCAAACAACCGTCCTGCATGATCCGCGTCATGAAAAACGTAAGACGTCGTCTGGTAGATCGGAACCGCTCTGGATCCTGTGGTGGGGTCAACCTGCTGGCCGGCATGTACCGCCAGTGTTGCAAAATCCCAATTGTCGCTCATTTGACTGCTGATCCTCCTTCAGTTTCTTTATCTTTTTATTTGCAAAACAATAAAACTCTCTTCGCAATATCCTAGTAATATGATAATATTTATAATATTTTAATTAGTATAAAGAATACGCCTTTATGTGTCAACCCTTAAAGTAAAATATTTTAATTACTATATATTGCTATATTGCTCGAGCGCTATTTTTTTGCTGGAGACTAACAAATAAAACGACTATGCGTCTAACATAATCTACAAACAAAATTGCTATACTTCACTATGGCTATCTGGACGACCTGATATCTGGGAGGTAGGATTTCGATATCACAGCTGCTAGGGATCGGCATTGTTATTTTTGCAATATATGAAATAATTAAAAACACCATCGGTTTTAATTATCTACCTCAGATTAATAAGTCAATGGGCTAAGGAAGGTGGGGTTGATATGATTAAGAAAGAATCTCTGAACATATCAGGAATGTCCTGTGCGGCCTGCGCCGCCAGAATTGAAAAGAATCTAAGCAAACATGCAGGCATTGTTTCTGCGGCAGTCAACCTGGCCACCGAGCGGGCC
>JBEKKU010000124.1:0-6842 GCA_050010575.1 Thermacetogeniaceae bacterium
TAGCCGAGCAACTGCACCTCACGGGCCACCACCGCCTCCAAGCCGAAGGTGGCGGTGGCGATCAACTCCACTGTGTCTATCGTGTATACCCCTCTCACTTAAGATGTAGTATGATTGTTGTTTCATTATCGCAGAATGCATCATTGCCTTGCAAGGCGATTGCCGCTGGTTTTGTTCGGGTACCGGCGGGCCAGGATGCAAAAAGGGTGTGTTATAATAACAACGAAGCTAGAGTGGCGTAATGATTGAGATGTAGCGTTAAATCCGATGTTAAGCCTGACCCCGGGGGTGAGTAGATGAAACGGCTGGTGCTGGCGGAAAAACCGAGCGTGGCCCGGGAGATTGCCAGAGTCTTGAACTGCACCACCAAAAACAAGGGCTTTTTCGAGGGCACGCAGTATGTGGTCACCTGGGCGCTGGGGCACCTGGTGACCCTGGCCGAGCCCGAGGACTACGACCAGAAATATAAACAGTGGCGGTTGGAGGACCTGCCAATGGTCCCGCCGCACATGAAACTCAAAGTGATCAGGCAGTCCTCCCACCAGTTTGCCACCGTCAAATCGCTGATGCAGCGCTCGGATATCAACGAGCTGGTGATCGCCACTGACGCTGGACGGGAGGGAGAGTTGGTCGCCCGCTGGATCATGGCCCTGGCCAATTGGAAAAAGCCCTTCCGGCGCTTGTGGATCTCCTCCCAGACTGATGCTGCCATCCGGGACGGTTTTGCCAGCCTAAAGCCCGGGACTGCCTACGACAACTTGTATGATGCCGCCGCTTGCCGGGCCGAGGCCGACTGGCTGATCGGGTTGAACGTGACCCGGGCGCTAACCTGCAAGTTCAATGCTCAGTTGACCGCCGGCCGGGTGCAGACCCCCACCCTGGCCATGATCGTGCAGCGCGAGAACGAAATCAAGGAGTTTGTGCCGGTGGATTACTGGACAATTCGGGCCGAATTCGGGGATTACTTCGGCGATTGGCGTGGGGCAGCGGGAAATAGCCGCCTCTTCGACCGTTTAAAGGCTGAGGAGATCGCCGCCAGGGTCCGCGACCAATCAGGAACAATCATCGAGGTGAAGACCGAGGGCAAGAGTGAACAGCCGCCCCTGGCCTATGACCTGACCGAATTGCAGCGGGATGCCAACCGCCGTCTGGGCTGGTCTGCCCAGAAAACCCTGCAGGTCTTGCAGGTCTTGTATGAACGGCATAAGGTGGTCACCTACCCGCGCACCGACGCCCGCTATATTACCACCGACATCGTACCGACGCTGTCGGCCCGTTTGCGGTCGATGGGCGTCGGGCCCTATGCGCCGCTGGTGGCGCCGCTGCTGCAGAAACCCCCGACTCCGGGCAAGCGCTTCGTGGACAACAGCAAGGTGTCGGATCATCATGCCATTATCCCGACCGAACAGCCCCTGCTATTGAAAGACTTGACGATCGAGGAGAGAAACCTCTACGACCTGATTGCCAGGCGCTTCCTGGCCGTATTATATCCCCCCTACACCTATGACCAGACCACATTGGTCACGGAGGTCAAGGCAGAGCGCTTTTACTCCTGTGGCCGGGTAGTCAAGTCCCAGGGTTGGCGGGCGGTGACGGTGCAGTTGACAGACAGGGAGGAGAAAGCGGGGGAGGAGGCGCTGCCCGAACAGACGCTGGCCCAGCAGCACAAAGGGGCCGTGAAAAAGGTCAAGGCCTGCAAAGTCACTAAAAAGCAGACCAAGCCCCCAGGGCGCCACACAGAAGCCACCCTGCTGACCGCCATGGAGAGCCCGGGGAAACTGATCGAGGACGAAGAGTTGCGTGAGGCCGTCAAACAGGGTGGGCTGGGGACACCGGCCACCCGGGCGGAGATCATCGAGAAACTGCTGAACCATAACTATGTCGAGCGCAGCGGTAAGGAACTGGTACCCACCTCCAAGGGGATCCAACTGGTGAACCTGGTGGCGCCGGCGTTGAAGACACCGGAACTGACCGCCCGCTGGGAGCAGTCTCTGTCCGGCATCGCCCAGGGCAAGGAGGACAAGACAAAGTTTTTGATCGCCATCAGGCAGCATGCCGAGGAACTGGTCAAGAACGTCCGGTTGGACAGCACCACCGTCTATCATGCGGACAATATCTCCAAGACCAAGTGCCTGGCCTGCGGCAAGTTTATGCTGCTGGTCAGCGGCAAGCGCGGCCAGATGCTGATCTGTCCCGACCGGGAGTGCGGGCACCGGCAGCCGGTGGACAATGATGGTTACAGTGGCTTCAAGAGTTCACCGGGGGCCAGCCGGATGAACCAGAAACTGATCGCCCAGTACAGTGATCAGGGGGCGATCGGCAGCAACCTGGGGGATCTGTTGAAAAAGGCCCTGGGAGAGCCGGGTGACGGGGAAAAACAGAATCGATAAAGCAAGCCAGGCTAATCCCGCCTTAACCCCAAGAAGGCCTTGCAAAATCTTTTGTTAAGGAGCAGATGCATGAAGTTCGCATTTATCATCCACCCGCTCGACCTGGAGTATGTAACTAGCCGGTTCAGGCTTTTCAAGCTCTTGCCGGGAGCCCTGACTGAAGGGATCATGCGAAATGTCCCGGTTTACAAGGCTTCGGAGATCACCGGAGTACGCTCTCCTTATGCAGAGACCGAGGGCTGGTTCATCGTCTGCCCCTTGACCTCCCACCAGATGCTGTCACTGCCCGTCGACTATGTCACCAGACGGATCATCGAGGCTGGCCGGCTGGCAGAGCGGCTGGGTGCTGAGATCGTCGGCCTGGGAGCGATGACGTCGGTAGTCGGTGATGCCGGGATCACTATTGCCAACAACCTGAATATTGCCGTCACCAGCGGTAATAGCTATACCGTGGCCACCGCCCTGGATGGCGCCTGCCGGGCTGCGGAATTCATGGGGATCAAGCTAAGCCAGGCGGAGGTGACGGTGGTGGGAGCTACTGGTTCCATCGGTAGTGTCTGTGCCCGGATGCTGGCGCCGGAGGTGGGCAGCATGACCTTGGTAGCCAAGGAGCGCCACCGTCTGGAAAGGGTTGCCCACCAGATCCTGACTGATACCGGAGTTGTACCCCGGCTGACCATGGATATCCGGGAGGCCCTGCGAAATGCCGATGTAGTGATCACCGTGACCTCGGCGGTGGATTCAGTGATCGAACCATCCTATCTCAAAACTGGTGCGGTGGTCTGCGATGTGGCCCGACCGCGGGACGTCTCCTACCAGGTGGCCCAGATGCGCCCGGACGTACTGGTGATCGAAGGGGGCGTGGTGGATGTGCCTGGCGATGTGGAGTTCAATTTCAACTTCGGTTTCCCGCCCAAAACTGCCTACGCTTGCATGGCCGAAACCATGATCCTGTCCTTGGAGAACCGGGCGGAAAGTTTTAGTCTGGGGCGCGACCTGTCAGTGAACCAGGTGCGGGAGATCAGCGCCCTGGGTCGCAAGCACGGTTTCAAACTGGCCGGGTTCCGCAGCTTTGAGCGTGCTCTGACTTCATCAGATCTAGAAAAAGTGCGCTCTGCCGCCGAAAAACTGCGTAAACTAGCCCCCAAGGCGATCTAATAAACCCCTGGTAAAAATAAAACTTTAAAATTTTTCTTTCCTCTTCTAGCAAATCTGTGCAATAAATGATACTATTTATGACGAATAATGTCGAAGTTTACAAGGAGGAGAATTGTGAAATCAATCGGAGTTGTGAGGAGACTGGACATGCTGGGCCGGATCGTACTGCCCAAGGACCTGCGCCGGACCATGAACATCGGCAGCAATGCACCAATGGAGATCCTGGTACACGAGGAGAGTATCATTCTGAAAAAGTACGAGCCGGAGTGCATATTCTGCGGCAACGCGGAAAATGTTCGGGACTTTCACGGCAAGAAGGTCTGTCCGGACTGTGCCCAAGAACTCCATAACCAGTTTTCAGCCTAGCTGTGAGAGCGTCGTTTGGCTTTTTGAGCTGGTCTCAACGTAAGATTTGTATGGCAAACTGCAGCATTATGTAGTCAAACACACCCCGTGTTTGTCTGCAGAAGATAGAGCGCAGGTGGCATCCCAGGTCGTGCCATCTGCGCGATTTTTTTACATGAAATCCTTGACAAGGCGAAAAGGCATTCATATAATAGCGAATAAGGTTAAACAGTAAAGTCCAGCGGAGGGCTGGATTTCTTAGTTCCTTTGTTGTTTCCATATCTGTTGCGTACATTATTGGCAGGCAGGACATCTCTAACGGTCGTTGTCTCTTTTTTATAATTAAGGGTTAATGTTAATCGGAGTAACCAGTTGCAGCAATGTTGGGACCGAATAAAAAAACAGTGCCCATCATAAGATTAGTAGCATAAGATTTTGCTAGCGAATTTAATTCGAGGGAGAGAGTGTGTTGCCAGAAAAAGAGGTTCTGTTAACAGGAAACGGAATCAAGAAGCTGGAAGATGAACTGCACAATCTGAAGTCCGTCAAGCGCCGGGAGATTGCGGAGCGCATCCGGACCGCGATTGAGTTCGGAGATATCACAGAGAACTCCGAATATGAAGATGCCAAGAACGAGCAGGCATTTATCGAGGGGCGTATTATCACCCTGGAGAAGATGCTGCGGCACGCCCGCATCATCGATACCAGCCAGACCCCCGAAGACACGGTTTCTGTTGGCGCTACCGTCCTGTTAAAAGACTTGGAGTATGGCGACGAGATCGAATACACCATCGTCGGCTCTGCAGAAGCCGATCCTAATGCCAATAAGATCTCCAACGAGTCTCCGGTAGGGCGGGCGATCCTCGGCCAGAAGGCCGGCTCGGTGGTGGAAGTTAAGGTTCCGGCAGGGGCCTTGAAATATGAAATAATTAGTTTGCATAAATAAATAACATCTCGACAGTCTCTCTTTAAGCTGACAGTATGATCGCAGGAGAACTGGCACAGGGGGATTTTTTTTATGTCTACAGAGCAAAAGCAGCAGGATGCAGACCTCTTTAGCGTGCGGCGGGAGAAGCTGGATGAACTCCGGGCCAGTGGTATCGAACCCTACGGAGGGAGGTTTCCGGTTACCCACCGGGCGGCGGAGATCATCAGCCACTATGACGAGTTGGAAGGACAGGAGGTGGCTGTTGCCGGGCGCCTGATGGGCAAGCGTATCCAGGGTAAGGCCGGATTTGCCGACCTGCAGGATTTTACCGGCAAGATCCAGGTCTACGTCAGGCGGGATGACATGGGTGAGGACGCTTACAAGCTGTTCAAGAAGCTGGATATCGGCGACATCATCGGGGTCAGGGGCCGGGTGTTCCGCACCGGGAGCCAGGCGATTACGGTGGCAGTCGCCTCTTTTAGTTTATTGTCCAAATCACTGCGTCCCCTCCCGGAGAAGTGGCACGGCCTGAAAGATGTGGATCTGCGTTACCGGCAGCGCTACCTCGATCTGATCGTCAACCCGGAGGTAAAATCGGTCTTTCTTACCAGGGTACAGATCATCAAGGAGATCCGCCGGTTTATAGACGGTCTGGGTTATATCGAGGTAGAGACACCGATCATGCAGCCGATAGCGGGCGGAGCCACTGCCCGCCCGTTTGTTACTCATCATAACGCCTTGGACATGCCCCTCTATTTGCGTATTGCCCTGGAACTGTATCTTAAGCGGCTGCTTGTCGGGGGTTTTGACAAAGTCTACGAGATTAACCGGGTATTTCGGAACGAGGGGATCTCCACCAAGCACAATCCCGAGTTCACCATGTTGGAGTTTTACCAGGCCTATGCCGACCTCGGTGATATGATCGCCATCACGGAGAATATGCTCAGCAGCGTGATCAACACGGTACTGGGAACATCCAAGGTCCGGTACGGTGAACAAGAGATCGACTTCTCTTTGCCTTTTCAAAGAATGACCATGCTCGACGCAGTACAGTCATATACCAATGAGGATTTCAGCCACTTTGATGCGGAGATCGCATATGATCAGGCCCGGTCCCTGGGGTTGGATGTGGAACGCGGCACTTCCTGGGGCAAGATCTTCAACGAGGTGTTCGAGGCTTTTGTGGAGGACAAGCTGGTTCAGCCCACCTTTATCACCGGTCACCCGGTGGACATCTCGCCTCTGGCCAGAAGGAGCAAGGAACACCCCATGCTGGCCGAGCGTTTCGAGCTGTTCATCAATACCTGGGAGATCGCCAACGCCTTTACCGAACTGAACGACCCGATCGACCAGCGACAGCGCTTCGAGCAGCAGGTGCAGGAGCGGGAGCACGGGGATGAAGAGGCTCATGTAATGGACGAGGACTTTCTGGATGCCCTGGAATACGGCATGCCACCCGCCGGTGGTGAGGGTATCGGGATTGACCGCCTGGTGATGATCCTCACCAACTCCCCATCGATCCGCGACGTCATCCTCTTTCCCACCATGCGTCCCCGCGACTAGCAGGGGCGGGTTCACTGATTGCCACCACGTACCAAACGCAGTCCGGGATGGCCGCTGCATACCAGTCGGACTGCCTATCTGTCTGCAAAAACCTCTAGTACCAGTGCTTTTACAGATCATTGATCCGGCAGTTTAAATAATATTATAGGAAAATGTGCGAATATGTGTTGACATTCGTCGCGTCTTTCACTAGAATTACATATTGCTGTGACCCACCAGGCAAACTTGTAAAAGAGCCAGATGGGTGAACGGCAAGGCAACCAGATTGACAATATATTAAGACTGTGTTAAGATTAGTCTCCGAAGCCGGTGAGAAGCCGGCTCTCTGAGACACAGGTCCTTGAAAACTGAATAGCCGTGCAGAGCGATTTGTTAAAAAAGCTTATTTGGAGAGTTTGATCCTGGCTCAGGACGAACGCTGGCGGCGTGCTTAACACATGCAAGTCGAACGGTTCAGT